>JAGVBM010000209.1 GCA_020059765.1 Bacillota bacterium | reverse complement strand
GACGGTCTGCGCGACGCTCTCGATCCGAAGCTGCGGAAGTAAGGGGGGAGTCGAATGAGCCAAAACATTCTTGAAGTTCATGACCTGAAAGTGTCGTTTAAAACATACGCGGGTGAAGTGCAGGCTGTGCGCGGCGTAACGTTTGACCTGAAAAAAGGCGAAGCGTTGGCGATCGTTGGGGAATCCGGCTCCGGCAAATCGGTCACGGCGCAAACGATCATGCGGTTGATTCCGACTCCGCCGGGCGTCATCAAAAGCGGATCGATCCAATTTGACGGCAAGCTGGAGATTACGAAGCTTTCCGATAAAGAGATGGAAGGAATTCGCGGTTCGGAAATGGGGATGATCTTCCAGGATCCGATGACTTCCTTGAACCCGACGATGACCGTTGGCAAACAGATTGCCGAAGGTTTGATCAAACATCAAGGCCTCAGCAAGGAAGCGGCCAAGCAGCGGGCGGTTGAAATGCTGAAACTGGTCGGCATCCCGAGCCCGGAAAGCCGTATTACCCAATATCCGCATGAATTTTCCGGCGGGATGCGGCAGCGGGTGATGATTGCCATCGCGTTGTCCTGCAATCCGAAATTGCTGATTGCCGACGAACCGACAACGGCTCTCGATGTAACGATTCAGGCGCAAATTATCGACCTGATGAAAGAACTGCAGGAGAAGACCGGCGCATCCATTATCCTGATTACCCATGACTTGGGAGTTGTGGCCGATATGGCGCAACGGGTCGTGGTCATGTATGCGGGCAAGGTGGTCGAACAGGGTACGGTCAATGACGTGTTCTATGATCCGAAACATCCGTACACATGGGGATTGCTTCGCTCCGTGCCGCGTCTTGACGATGACGAGAAAAACGATCTGATTCCGATTCCGGGTACCCCGCCCGATTTGATTGCGCCTCCGAAAGGATGTGCGTTTGCTGCACGGTGCCCCTATGCGATGAATATTTGTCTGGAGGAAGATCCGGCTTATTCCGAATTCTCTTCCGGCCACACTGCTGCATGCTGGCTTTCGGATCCGCAGGCGCCGAAAGTCGAACGTCCGATAGAAGTGGGGGGATCCAGTCGTGGCTGAGAACATTCTTGAAGTGCGAAATCTGAAAAAATACTTTCATGTCGGCAGCGGCAGCGTGCTGAAAGCGGTGGATGACGTATCGTTCTCGATTCAGCGCGGTGAAACCTTCGGACTGGTTGGCGAGTCCGGCTGCGGAAAATCGACAACGGGCCGCACGATCATCAACTTGTACGAAGCAACCGGCGGCGAAGTGTTGTTTAACGGGGAAAACGTTCATCAATTAAAAGGAAAAAAGCTGAAAGAATTCAACCGCAAGATGCAGATGGTCTTCCAGGATCCGTATGCGTCGCTGAATCCGCGCATGACAGTCGGCGACATTATCGCGGAAGGCATTGATATTCACGGATTGTACAGCGGAAACGAGCGGAAAAAACGAGTCTTTGAACTGCTGCGCACCGTTGGATTGAATGACGAACATGCGAACCGTTTCCCGCACGAGTTTTCCGGCGGTCAGCGGCAGCGGATCGGAATTGCCCGCGCATTGGCGATCGAACCGGAATTCATCATTGCCGACGAACCGATTTCCGCTCTCGACGTCTCGATTCAGGCGCAGGTGGTCAATCTGCTCAAGCAGCTGCAGCATGATCACGGGCTCACCTATCTGTTCATCGCCCATGATTTGGCGATGGTAAAGCACATTTCCGACCGAATTGGCGTGATGTATTTAGGCAGCCTGGTGGAAGTGTCGGAGGCCAACGCGTTGTATCACAAACCGCTGCATCCCTACACGGAAGCCTTGCTGTCCGCGATTCCGATTCCGGATCCGGAAGTGGAGCAAACCCGGGAGCGGATCATTTTGCAAGGCGACGTTCCGAGCCCAATCAATCCGCCAAGCGGCTGCCGTTTCCGGACCCGTTGTCCGAAAGCGATGCCGCAGTGTGCGGAAGTGCAGCCGGAATTTAAAGAAGTGGAACCGAACCACTTTGTTGCCTGCCACCTTTATAACTAATTCATGAATGTGCAACGAACTCTGCCGGGCGGCGACAGTCAGCCTGCAGAGTTCGTTTTTGTGTTACAATAAAAATAGTGCAGGCGAGGACGGCGATTATTTATCACTGACGATCGGAGTGTGGCAGATTGAGCGACAAGAAGAAGCTGATTTTAATAGATGGAAACAGCATTACATACCGTGCGTTTTTTGCGCTGCCGCTGCTTTCTACGGCCAGCGGCAGACATACGAATGCCGCTTTCGGTTTTACCATGATGCTGCTTCGTTTGCTGCAGGACGAACAACCCACTCATGTGGCAGTTGCCTTTGACAAGGGGAAGGTCACTTTTCGCCATCATTTTTTTGAAGCGTACAAAGGGACACGGGACAAGACACCGGGCGAACTGTCGGAACAGTTTCCGATTGTCCGGGAAGTATTGGACGCATTCGGGATCCAGCATTTGGAAATGGAAGGCTATGAAGCGGACGACATTATCGGCACACTGACGCGCAAGGCGGAGGAAGAGGGAATTGAAACGCTGGTGGTGTCCGGCGACAAAGACCTGCTGCAGCTTGTTTCCAACAAGATCAATACGATTCTGACCCGCAAAGGGATTACTGAAACGGAACGGTACGATCTTGCAAAAGTCCGCGAACGGTACGGTTTGCTGCCGCAGCAGATCATTGATTTGAAGGGATTGATGGGGGACACGTCCGATAATATTCCGGGGATTCCCGGAGTCGGAGAAAAAACAGCCCTCAAGCTGCTGCATGAATTTGGATCTGTGGAGGAAGTTCTGGCCAACGCGGATCAAGTATCCGGGAAAAAGCTGCAGGAAAAATTGGCGGAACATCGGGAAGATGCCCTGCTTTCGAAAAAACTGGCAACCATTTATCGCGAGGTGCCGTTGGATCTGACATTCGAACAGTTTGCCTATGCAGGATTTGATCCGCTTCGGGTGCGGGAGACGTTTCAGCAGTACGAATTCAAATCCTTGCTCGACAAGCTTCCCGCCGGGAATAAGACCGATGGACAGAACAACGGCCTGTCGGGTCCGGAAGTGGCCGTCGAGATGACGGATCAGGGCGAACTTCTGCGAATGCTTGACGAGCTGCCTGCAAATATCGGGATCATGATCGATTATGACGGCGAATATCAGCAGGCGAATTTGCGAGGCATCGCGCTGGGGGATGCGACGCGTGCCTGGTACGTATCTTTGCAGGACGGGAAGCTCGATTTTAAGTTGCGGGATTTGTTTGAAAGCGGCAAAATGCGGAAAGTATGCTTCGATGTGAAAGCGGTTCTCTATATGTTGCGAGAGCACGGCATGGAATTGGACCGGCAGACATTTGACGTTTTGCTGGCGGGTTATTTGCTGAATCCGCAAGACGGGACACCGAAGCTGGAAGATATTATCAAGCGGGAATTGGATTGGCAGATCCCCGGTCTGCCCAAAGCGGACAAGAAAACCCCCGAGCCTTCTTTGCAGCAGCGAGCTGATTTTTTCGGGAGAATGGCGGTTGCACTGGCTCTTCTGGAAGGAAAACTGGATGCGGAAATGCACAAGCAGGAAGTCTATGAGTTGTACGCCGATTTGGAGATGCCTCTCGCATACGTTTTGGCGGATATGGAATACCGTGGCGTGAAAGTGGACACCGGGCGATTGCGCCAGATCGGTGAAGAGTTAAGCCGCAAGCTGGAAGCGTTGACGGAAGAAATCTACGAACTGGCCGGTACGGAGTTTAACATCAATTCGCCGAAACAGTTGGGGGAAATCCTCTTTGAGAAGATGGGATTGCCGACCCAGAAAAAAACGAAGACCGGTTACTCGACTTCGGCCGACGTACTGGAAAAACTTGCTCCCTACTCGGAAATTGTGCAAAAGATTCTCGAATATCGTCAACTGGCGAAGCTGCTGTCGACCTATGTGGAAGGGCTGCTGCATGTGGTTCGTCCGGGGACAAGCCGGGTGCATACCAATTTCAATCAGGCGACAACAGCGACTGGACGCCTTTCGTCAACGGAGCCGAACCTGCAAAACATTCCGATTCGCATGGAAGAGGGAAGACGGCTGCGCCAGATTTTTGTCCCCAGCGAACCGGACTGGTATATTCTGGCTGCCGACTATTCGCAGATTGAATTGCGGATTTTGGCCCACATTTCCGGCGATCAATCCCTGATCGACGCGTTCGTCCAGGATATGGACATTCATACGCGAACAGCCAGCGATGTGTTTGAAGTGCCTTTGCAAGAAGTGACCTCCGACATGCGGCGGGCAGCCAAGGCGGTGAACTTCGGGATTGTCTACGGCATCTCCGATTACGGACTGTCCCAGAATCTGAACATCACCCGCAAACAGGCGGCCGAGTTTATCGACAATTATTTCGCCAAATTCCCGGGTGTTAAGCAATACATGGATGATGTTGTAGTACAAGCCCGAAAAGACGGCTATGTAACGACTCTGCTCCATCGTCGGAGATACTTGCCGGATCTGCGTGCCTCCAACTTCAATATCCGCAGTTTTGCGGAACGGGCCGCTCAAAACACCCGGGTGCAAGGATCTGCTGCCGATATCATCAAATTGGCGATGATCCAAATGGCGGACGAGATGGCAAAACGGCAGCTGAAAAGCCGTATGCTGCTGCAGGTGCACGATGAATTGGTGTTTGAAGTGCCGCCAGACGAGTTGGAAACCATGAAGACGTTGGTGCCGCAGGTGATGGAAAACGCGATTTCCTTGATCGTACCGTTGAAAGTTGACGTTGAGTACGGAGAGACCTGGTACGACGCAAAGTAGCTGCGAAACCGCTGAACAGCGGCATCAATAAACATTGCGCCAAACGTTTTGCCGCAAACAGGATATTCAGTAGATAGGCAGGTGTAAGCTGTGCCGGAATTGCCCGAAGTGGAAACGGTGAGACAGAGTTTGCAAGCGTTGGTTGCCGGGAAGACGATCCGAAATGCAACCGTTCATTTGCCGCGACTGATTCGTACGCCGGATGATGCGGAGCAGTTTGCTCTGATGGTAGGCGGCCAAAGGATCGAACGGGTCAGCCGACGGGGAAAGTTTTTGCTGTTTGAGATCGGGTCGTATACGCTCGTCTCCCACATGCGCATGGAAGGCCGCTATGGGCTGTACACAGCCTCTGATCCGGTCGAGAAGCATACCCACGTGATCTTTCACTTCACGGACGGTACTGAACTTCGCTATAAAGACGTCCGTCAGTTCGGCACGTTCGATTTGCTGCCGAAAGGGGACTTGGCATCGATTCCCGGGCTTCGATCCATCGGCCCGGAGCCGTTGGATGCGGAATTTACCCCGGAAGTCCTGCAGCAGCGCCTAAAGAAGCGTACCGGGAAAATCAAGGCCCTGCTGCTGGATCAGCGCCTGGTGGCGGGAATCGGCAATATTTACGCAGATGAAGCATTGTTCCAAGCCGGATTGCATCCGGAACTGACGGGACGGCAGTTGAACAAGCAGCATGCAGCGAGATTGCATCAAGCAATTGTCAACGTGTTGGCCGCATCGGTGGAAGCAGGCGGTTCCTCGGTGAAATCCTATGTGAACGGCTACGGGAAAGCGGGAGGATACCAGTTTCAACTGAAAGTGTATGGCAAAGCAAGGCAGCCTTGCCCGCAATGCGGAACTTCGATTGAAAAAATTCGCGTCGCCGGACGCGGGACCCATTTTTGTCCGACATGTCAACCGGTTCGCCGGCATAAAATAAACGGAACGCGGTAAACGAACGATTTGGGCTCTTTCTTCATACATTTGGTACTATGCATCGGATGTATCTGCAGCAAATGGAGAGGAGAGCGGTTCGTGAAACTTGCATCACTGTTTTTGCTCGCGTTTGCCGTAAGCCTGGACGGATTTGGCGTTGGGATGACCTACGGATTGCGCAAAATTCGATTTCCGTGGTGGTCCTTGGCGATCGTTACATTCTTGTCGACGTCGATGATCTTGTTGGCAATGGGCCTGGGCGGCTTGCTAGTGAAGGTCGTGTCTGCGGCGGGTGCCAAATGGGTTGGCTCCGTACTTTTAATCAGCATTGGCGGTTGGGCGATCGCCAACGTATTGTCGCAGCCCTTGCATCTTTCCCATGAACGGCGCATTTTGCGATTGGAATTAAAAACAATGGGTCTGGTGATACAGATCTTAAAGACACCCGCCGCAGCGGACTTGGACCGCTCCGGTTCGATCAGCGCCGGTGAAGCGACGATTCTCGGCTTCGCGTTGTCTATGGATGCGTTTGGCGCCGGATTGGGGGCTTCCTTGATCGGCTATCCGCCGCTTGAAACGGCCGCTGTCGTGTCCCTGATGAGCTTATCGTTCATTGCTTTTGGCATCCGAATCGGCTACAGGTATGCGGAAACATCACTCATTCGACGTTTGGCGTACCTTCCGGGGATCATGTTGATCGTGCTTGGACTGTCGAAAATGCTGTCCTGAAGAAGGAGAAATGGATATGGTGGTTGGATTGACCGGCGGGATAGCCACTGGAAAAAGCACGGTATCCAATATGTTTCGTCAATTGGGGGCTCCGATAGTGGACGCCGATAGAATCGCGCGTTGGGCAGTGGAACCGGATCGGCCAGCTTGGCTCGATCTGGTTGCCTATTTTGGCGAGGAGATTCTTCTCCCGGATCGGACGGTCAACCGGGTGAAACTGGGGGAAATTGTGTTTTCGGACGCATTGAAACGGGACAAGCTGAATCGAATCGTGCATCCCCGTGTGAGGGAGGAATCGGAAAAACAGATTCGGCAGTATCTCGAAGCGGATCCGAAACGGCCGGTCATCCAAGATGTTCCGTTGTTGATCGAGACCGGACTCCATTCGAAAATGGACAAGGTGATTGTCGTATATGCGGATGAGCCGACCCAATTGCGGAGACTGATGGAACGAAATGATCTGTCGGAAAAGGAGGCCATGCAGCGCATACGGGCGCAAATGCCGATTGAAGCAAAGCGCGTTTACGCCGATTACATCATCGACAATCGAGGAAGCATCGAAGAAACCAGGGAACAGGTGATACAAATCTGGGAGGAGTTGAAGAAAAACGCGTGAAAAAAAGATACGTTCTATTGGGCGTTCTGCTCGTCGTCCTCTTGACCTCGTTGGGTTCGCGGCAAATTTTGAAATGGATGTATCCCCTGTACCACTACGATGTGATAGAACAAAACGCCTTGTTTTTTCAGGTGGATCCGATGCTGGTGGCGGCGATCGTGCGTGTGGAGAGCAAATTCAAGGAGACAAACGTCTCTCATGCGGGTGCCATCGGACTGATGCAGTTGATGCCGGAGACCGCCCAATGGATTGCGGACCAAAGCGGGTTGGCTTATTCGGTTCCGGAAGATTTGGCGCAGCCGAATACAAACATTCGCTTGGGAAGTTGGTATGTCGCCTATCTGGAAAAAAGATTCAAAGACAATCGGATTGCTGCGCTCGCTGCCTATAATTCAGGTCCAAGCCGGGTGGAAAAATGGCTGACGGACGGAACCTGGGACGGGACCATTGAACATCTGGAACAGATTCCGGTTGGCGAAACGAGACATTTTGTGCAGCGGGTGTTGTACAATTACGAACGATACAAAGAAATCTATACTTAAAAAACCGGCCTCTGTAAGCGTACTGCAGCAGTACTCTGACAAAGGCCGGTTTTTTGCGCCCGCTGCCGGGGTGATTTGCCGAAAACAGGGAAAAATTGGGCGGAGAAGATTCGTGCAAGGGTGCATGGAGCTTTCGATATTGGTTCATACCATATCGGGAAGGGGGGGATTTGGTTGGCATTTCGGACTTGGTCGAAGGATATGCGCCTGCTGCTTTGGGTGGGTGCGCTGTTTACCATGGGCTCCGCCTTGTCATCCGCATTTGTCAATGTGTTCCTGTGGAAACAAACGAGAAATCTCGGGACACTCGGAATTTACAACGGATTGCAGTATCTGGTCATGCCGCTCGTGTTTTATCTGTCAAGCAGGTTTCATCGGGGGCAGCGGGAAACATTTTTGCGAATCGGGATTTTTCTGCATGCGATGTTTTATGCGTTGGTCTTATGGATCGGACAGCGGGCCAATCCCTATTGGATGGGGGTCTTGCTGGGAAGCGGAGCAGGCTTGTACTGGTACGGATACAATCTGTTGTCCTTGCACGTGACAAACATGGAAGCGCGCGGCGAATACAACAGTTGGTCGGGCGTGTTTTGGTCATTGGCTGCCATGTTGGCTCCGCTGATTTCCGGTTTCATGATTCTGCAGCTGAAGAACGCCGGGTACACGGCAGTTTTCTCGTTGTCGTTGGTTTTTTTTGCAGGATCCTTCCTTGTCAGTCAGCGCTTGCAAACCGAATCGGAGATCGTTACCCCGGCGCCGGTCTTTCACAGGCAGCACCCTAATTGGAATCGTGTTCTGATCAGTCATTTTTTCCAGGGAATGCGGGAAGGTGTTTTTGTTTTTTTTGCCGCAATCATGGTGATGATTACGACGGGAAGCGAATGGGGATTGGGCAAATACACGTCGATTACTGCCTTGTTGTCCACCTTGTCGTTTTTTGCGGTCGGAAAAATACTGAAATGGCAGTGGTATAATGAATCGATGCTGATTGGTTCCTTCATATCTACGGGAGCCATAGCGCTCTTTCTGTTCGATCAGAGTTATCGATCCCTTTTAGGGTACGGCATCATCACGGCATTGTTTACCCCTTTGTTTGCGGTCCCGTTTGGTGCCCGGTCGTTTCACGTCATTGACGAGGCGCATGAACGATATGAGCGAGAATACATTGTGGAACGGGAAGTCGTGCTGAATGGCGGACGTGTCGCCAGTATTGTCAGTTTTCTCGCCGCTTATCAGTTGTTTGTCAAAGAGTGGATCCCATTTTATCTGTTGATTGTCGGCTCCATGCAAATCCTGGCTGTACTGGTTTTGCGAACGGTGGGGTTTCGGTTGAAACGAATCGGGGAGGAGGATGCGTAATCACGAAAGCGTGTCCCTTTTAGAAAAATCATGTAAAATAAGGAAAACAGCATTTACAGAAGGTGACGTTTCGTGAACCATCCGACAGCCAGCGAACGATTGGAAGCCATCTCGCAAAAACCGGTGTATCGCAACTTGTATTCCGCATTGATCACAGATTTGTACCAATTGACAATGATGTACGGATATTACAAATCCGGCAAGATGAATCAACGGGCCGTATTTGACTTGTTTTACCGGAAGAATCCGTTTGAAAACGGATTTGGCATTGCCGCAGGATTGGAACAAGCGGTTGTATATTTGACCGGATTGCGGTTTCAGGATGATGAGATTGAATATTTGCGGTCCTTGCGTCTGTTTGACGAGGGCTTTTTGGATGAACTGCGAAAGTTTCGCTTTACAGGCACGGTGTATGCGGTTGAGGAAGGAACGGTCGTGTTTCCGCATATTCCGCTCATGCGGTTTGCAGGACGGATTTTCGAACTGCAGTTGGTGGAATCCGCCTGCCTGTCATTCCTGAACCACCAAACCTTGATTGCGACAAAGGCGGCGCGCATATTTCAGGCAACCCGGGGCGATCTGTTTGACCATGACCATCAATCGATCGAATTCGGGCTGCGGCGGGCGCAAAACATCGATGCGGCTACATTTGGAGCAAGGGCTGCCTACATTGGCGGTTTTGTCGGCACCAGCAATGTATACGCCGGACAAAATTTCGGCATTCCGGTGGTGGGCACACAGGCCCACAGTTGGATTCAAAGTTTCCCCAGCGAGTTGGAGGCGTTTCGTGCCTATGCGGCTACCTATCCGGACAGGACCACGCTATTGGTCGATACATATGACACGTTAAAAAGCGGCGTTCCGAATGCGATCCAGGCTGCCCGTGAATTAAGGGAAAAGGGTCACGAGCTGTTGGCGATTCGCCTGGACTCGGGAGATTTGGCATGGTTGTCGAAAGAAGCCAGACGAATGTTGGATCAAGCCGGGTTTCCCAATGTGAAGATTCTTGCATCCGGTGATTTGAACGAATATGTCGTTCGCGACCTGATTTTGCAAGGATCCAAAATTGACCAATGGGCTTTTGGGACGGCTCTGATCACCGGCGACACATCGCCTGCTTTGGGAGCCGTTTACAAACTGGCGGCGGAAGAAGAAAACGGGGTCATGATTCCGAAGATCAAAATTTCTGAAAACCCCGAAAAAGTAACCAATCCCGGATATAAAAAAGTGGTTCGACTGTATCTGGAAGACGGAAAAGCAACAGCGGATCTGATCATGCTTGACGAGGAGCAGATTGACCCGACACATCCATTGACTCTGTTTCATCCTGTTCATACGTACAAACGCAAGACCATCCACAATTATACAATGGAAGAACTGCTCGTTCCCGTTCTGGAAAAAGGGAAGATTGTGTATTCATTGCCGGACCTCGAACAGATTCGTGAGCGGATGATGCAGCAATTGACAGCGATTCCGAGGGAAATCAAGCGTCCGATTAATCCCCATGCGTATCATGTGGATTTGTCGCAGAAACTGTGGGACTTAAAACAAAAATTACTGCTGGAAATTCGTTAAGGGCACCAGACTTCCATAAAATTCCTTTCGCCTTAAGGTTTATCTGTACGATAATCTACCTGAAAGGTGTAGCTATCAATTTCTACTAGAATAACAAGTACTTGTTTTCCTGTACTTTTACTTGGGTTGATTCTGTATCACTAATGTTATTGTTTTCACATTAAAACTTTTCGAAAAAATTTAAAAAATACATCGGCAAGCGCTTTCATCCATGGTATATTCTTATTGAGATCATATCACCTTATCAATTTATCGAGGAGGTTCAAGGATGTCGACCTACGCACAAAATTTCGATCCGATGGGAAATCTTTGGCTATCCGCTTTGCTGGCGGCTTTGCCGATCGCTTTCCTCGGGTGGGCACTGGCAGTTAAGAAAATGAAAGGGTATGTAGCTGCGCTTCTTACGATTACTCTTGCAACGTTGATTGCCATCATTGTGTTTCGCATGCCGGTCAGTCTTGCGCTGACAACTGATTTTCTGGGCGCGATGAAGGGGCTGGCGCCAATTGGTTATGTTGTAGTGATGGGAGTATTTCTTTACAACTTGACGGTTGCAGCAGGGCAGTTTGAAATTATCAAATATTCGATTTCTAAAGTATCTGATGATCAGCGGATTCAAGCGCTGCTCATTGCCTTCAGCTTCAGTGCTTTTATTGAAGGGGCTGCCGGATTCGGAACGCCGGTGGCGATTGCTGCCGCGATGTTGATCGGTCTCGGTTTTCCGCCTTTGTATGCGGCCGGTCTGGCGCTTGTTGCCAACTCGATTCCGGTTGCTTATGGTTCGATCGGGATTCCGATTACGACCGCCGGCAATGTGACAGGTTTGAGCCCTGACCTGATCGGTGCGATGGCTGGCCGTCAACTGCCGATCCTGACTTTGATCATTCCGCTCTGGATCATCATGATCATGGGCGGCTGGAAAGCAGCAAAAGGCGTACTGCCGGCTGTTATCGTGGCAGGCGTTTCCTTTTCGATTGCACAGTTTGTAAGTTCCAATTATTTGGGATATCAATCGACCGACTTGATTGCGTCGATGACATCGATTGTCGCGATGGCCATTTTGCTTTCTTTCTGGAAGCCGAAAGACAAATGGAGCTTTGAAGGAACCACGTCGACGGTTGCGGCAGACAAGCATTATACGGGTGGACAAATTCTGCGGGCTTGGTCGCCTTATTTGATCACATCCTTGATCATTCTGTTGTGGAGCCGCACCTGGTTTAAAGCAATGTTTCTTGCGCCCAAGGGGCAAAGCTCGGTTTGGGAAATCAAATTCAATATGCCGATTTTGCATAATGCGATTTCCGTTGGCGGAAAAGCGCAAGGTGCCGAGTACTTGTTGAACTGGGTCACCGCGTCCGGTACGGCGATCTTGGTCGCTACGATCCTCAGCGCAATTGTGTTGGGAATGTCTGCGGGCAAATTTTTGGAAACATTCAGCAAAACATTTAAGCAATTGGCCTTGCCGCTTGTCTCCATTGCCGCGTTTCTTGCTTACGCGGAGCTCAGCACCCGTTCCGGAATGGGTACCGCGATGGGGATGGCCTTGTCCGCAACTGGTCCGGCTTTCGCCTTCTTTGCACCCATCATCGGCTACATCGGTGTGTTCCTGACCGGTTCGGACACTTCGACCAACGCATTGTTTGGGAAATTGCAAACCGTGGCAGCCGGCCAAGTGGGAATTGATCCGATTCTGGCAGTTGCCGCCAACTCGACAGGCGGTTGTGCAGCGAAAATGATTTCGCCGCAATCGATTGCGGTTGGTTCGGGTGCGACCAACATGGTCGGGCAGGAAGGAAATATTCTGCGGTTTACCTTAAAGCACAGTTTGATTTTCGTAACATTGATCGGCATCATTTCATGGCTGCAAGCTTATGTATTCACCGGAATGATCCCGCATTAATTTCACGGGATAACCGATCTGTCAGATTCGGGCACGGGAGCGATCCCGTGCCTGTTTTCTTAAGATTCTTTGTTGTCAATCGGGACTTCCAGATGTAGGATGGAGGGTAGCAAGCTGGATAATCATTGATACGGAGGGCGTGAAAGAGTGGAACTGAAACAAGCAATCTACAAGCGGCGTTCTGTCAGCAAATTTGATCCGGAAGGGACCATCCGACCGGGGGATCTTGAAAAAATCATGGAAGCTGCCACAATGGCACCCTCCTCCTATAACATGCAGCATTGGCATTTCCTTGTGATCGAGGATCGGGAACGCAAAATGCAGTTGAAAAATATCGCTTTGGAACAGGAAAAAGTAGCGGATGCGGCTGCCGTAATTGTCGTGTTCGGAAATTTGCAGGCCCATCGTCAGGCTAAACGGTTTACCGACGACTTGGTGGCGAAAGGATATCTGGATGTCGCAGAACAAACGATTGCGTTGGATATTATCAACGAGTACTATGCGGATCCTGCCCATCAGCAGATTGAGGCGGTTCGCAATGCGTCACTTGCCGCGATGATTCTGATGCTGGCTGCCCATGATTTGGGATACGGCACCTGCCCGATGGCCGGTTTTGACGCGAATAAATTGTGCAAGACGTTTCAGGTGCCGGATCATTTGGTGCCAATCTTACTGATTCCCGTCGGGCGGCCGGCGGAGGAAGAACGACCGCGAAAAACACGCAAGCAGGTGACCGAAGTGGTAACGTACAACGGTTTTTAAACATGCCGAATCGCCTGTCATCAGCTCACCCGAAAATCGATACCAATAAACCTGCAATCAGCACCGCCAAGAAGCTTCCAAATACAATGGCGGGAGTCAAGGAGGAAGCAGTGCCCGCACTCGAAGTTTCCGCGCGTACCGATTGTTCGCCCGCTAATGTTTCCTCAAGGGCAAATTGAAAATCGGCCACGTCGAAAACTTGGATTGGAATCTCAAAATCAATGATGCGCTGCTGAATGGACAGATCCTCGATTAACAAAGGCACCCGTTCTTTGACGGCAATCATTAAAAGTTCGGTCTCGATCGGATCGAACTCTTCACCGAATTCACCAGAGTCTGAACTGTTTATGACTTGAAACGAGATTTGTCCGTTATATAAAATGGGCTTGCTGACGGCCCATGGAATGGCTGTTATTCGATCAATTTTCTTCTTGACAAACGGATTCTCAAAAAAACGGATCAGAGTTGAAATATGATCATGAATGGCAGCCTGTTCTTCGTCGTCTTCAGAAAATCGCTCATTTGTCAGAAGATACAGTTCCTGCAAGGAGGAATAAGGAAACAGATAACGAACAGGATAAGAGGGAAACAGCAGTTCACTGAAAATGGCCAATACGAGAGGTTCGGTCACAAACGTCCGCATCGGCCTATTTGCCCCTGTATCGTTTTTTGTAAGATTTGGCTGCCGAATGAATCAGCATATACGTCATAAAAACCCATCCGTAAGCCATCATGCCCAACACATAATTGGGGACAGGATTTCCCGATTGTTTTTGCAGGAAATACAACCATGTCCCACTAATTGCAATCATGACAGACAGGATTGCAATGATCCAACTTTTGCGGTTCACGTGCGGTCAACCCCTTTCAGGATGAATCATATCGAACTGAACTTTTCCTTTCAACAAAAACTTTACGGTATCACAATGAAGGAAATTGACATAAATTGTCGAATATTGTTTATTAGTAATTTGTTGCAAAATCTTGATTAAGATTAATCTTGTGAATCATAACGTTTAGGTGAGAGGAGGAGAATGTCGGGTGCAAGATCGGAAAATTTCAACACGCTACCAACTTGAAGAGCGTGTCATGACATTTCAGGATGTCGAAATCTTCAAGGCTCGCGACAGTTTTCTGCCCCGCACCGTTATCGTAACAATCTTTCGTAACTGCGGCTTTTCCTCCAACTCGGAGTTCCGGCAGCGCATTCAATCGATCGCCAAACTCTCTCACCATCATATTATGAGTACCTATGATTTGGAATACGATGATTGGGATTGTTATTTGATTTCCGAACATCAGTCCGGCAGCAGCTTGCGTGATGTATTGGAAAATCAAGCGTCGGTCACTGTGAAGGAAGCGCTGCGAATCGCGTTTATGCTGACGGATGCCATCGCTCATGCCCATGAACAAAATGTGGTTCACGGAAATTTGGAGCCTGATCTGATTTGGCTTGCAGACAATGAGTTGAAAATTTCTTTTGTTTATCCATTGCTTTGTCAACCGATTCTCCGCGACAAGCAAATCGACCTCAAACAGTTGGGGGAAATCCTCCAACGGCTGTCAGCGCTTGTCGAATTTGCCGATCATCACGTGCAGAGCAAGCTGCTCGAAGTCATTGAACGACTGACGGGGCAGCGGCAACCCGCTTATCGAAATGTTTCCGATGCATCCTACGATCTGAAACTGATTCTTGAAAAATATCCGGTTCACCACTTGAAAGAGTTCGGGGAAGAACGGCAGTCGGCAGTCGAACCGATTGTAACCGAAGTCGAACGCGAAGCATTGCTCCGCAAGCGGCGACCTGCCAAAAAGCGATTGACTATCTTGCAGGCTCGTCCCTCAGCCCTTTCCTATTGGGTTACGGCAATTGGAACGCTGGCTGCGGGTATTGTATTGTCGTTATCTGTGTTCACCGAAACACCGGATCTGCCTTCAAATCGATTAACAACCGGCATTGAAAATGGGACGACCGGTTTGGCGATGGCAGAAACTCCCCAATCGTCCAGCACGATCACCATCTCCCCAAAAGAGCCGATATCCAAAATTAACACTGTAACGATCAACGAACCCGATTTGATCGGAATGAATCAGGAGGAGGCGGAACGATTGCTGCTGACTCGTCATCTGCGCTATGCTTATTATTGGGTGCGTTCGGACGCCCCGATCGGTACGGTTTTCAAACAGGAGTGGGATTCCACGACCGGTCGTCCCAATTCAAGGATTATCTTTTACGTCAGCAGCGGAAAATAACTATGAAAAAGGCAAACCTTCCCGGTAAGAAGGTTTGCCTTTTTTCCTGTTATTTCAGATCTTGCAGCATGCGTTCCGCAATCGCTTTGTACCCTTTGGAGTTCGGATGAAAATGGTCAGGAGCCAAGAGTACATCCCCTTTCCGGACAAACAGGTCTTGCGTTGGAATGAGGATCGTGTCAGGATATTTGCGCAGGACTCGTGATGTCTGCAAATTCCATTCTTCCAGCAAATTGAGCGCTTGTTCCCTTAGCTCTCCCGAGTAGGGAAACGGATTGTAAAGACCGACGAACAGAATGGGCGCTGATCGGTTTTGCGATCGGATAAGCTGCAAAATTTGGTCAAGATTGGACAAAAACGCTTGCCGAGTTTGTTTTGCCAATCCTTCATCGGGTGCGGCAATCGTGCCTGCCCCGTTCGTCAAGTCATTGCCTCCGATAGAGAGAGTGATTAAACTGGCGGCTTTGATTTCGTTCCGAACTTCAGGGGAATTAACATATTCGAGCAGTTCAGGTGATTGCATGCCGTTGATACCCAAGTTGGCAGCACTCACCTTTTCCGTTGTTGTTTTTTGCAGTTCGCGGGTCAGGTGACCCACATATCCTTGGCCCTTTTCGTCGCCCATGCCCCGTGTCAAGGAATCGCCCAGGGCGACGATATGATATTCGTTTTTCTCGTTCACTGCGGTATGGGCAGGAAGGGAAGGGGTTTCAACCGCAGTCGACTTGGCGGGAGTCTGCGGCAATTGGGTCGCCGGGTTCGATGCGAATGCAGAGGGTCTGCTTTCCGGTTGGCGAATGGAATCCTGCAGGGCAAGTACGGCGCCTGTCCCTAATACAAACAGACCAGACAAAGAAGCGGCCGCGAGCGAATACCAAACGAGCTTCCTGTTTTGCATGTCTGTCCCCCCTTCGGTATGATTATAACAGGATTTTTACAGGAGGCCTAATATGGCGAAGCAAAATGAGACGGTGCTGTCCGTACGAAATCTGGAAAAAACGATCGGCGGCAATAAACTGATTCATAACCTTTCATTTGATGTGCGAGCAGGCGAAGTATTCGGTTTTTTGGGCCCGAACGGCGCGGGCAAAACAACGACCATTCGGATGCTGGTCGGCTTGATCAAGCCGACCGGCGGTACAGTTCAAATCGGCGGACATGATTTGCAGCGTGATTTTGTAAACGCGATGCGGGAAGTCGGCTGCATCGTGGAAAATCCCGAACTGTACAAATTTTTGACCGGTCGCGAGAATTTGCAGCAGTTTGCGAGAATGTCGGACGGTATCAGCAACGAACGAATTGATGAAGTGATCCGTTTGGTGGGTCTAGAAAACAGAATTCACGATAAAGTGAAAACTTATTCGCTTGGCATGCGGCAGCGGCTGGGTATTGCGCAAGCCCTGCTGGGAAAACCCAAACTGTTGATCCTGGATGAACCGACAAACGGTCTGGACCCCGGCGGCATTCGCGAATTGCGGGAATTCGTCCGCACTTTGGCGGAACATGAAGGGGTCGGCGTGTTTATATCCAGCCATCTGCTCAGCGAAATTGAGATGATGTGCGACCGGGTGGCAATTCTCCATCAGGGTCGTTGTCTGTATGAAGGATCGGTCAGCGAATTGATCGCGAACCAGCAAGGGGAGTATGTATGGAGAGCGGAGCCGGCAGAAAAGGCGTTTGACCTGCTGCGGGAACATCCTGATGTCCGCGGAGTACTGCTTGATCAAGCCGCTATCCGCTGTCAAACCGCACCGGAACGGGTGCCGGACATCAACAAATACCTGGTCGATTCCGGAATCAAAGTATTTTCCCTTATGCAGGCGACTCCTTCGTTGGAAGACCTGTTCTTGGAGATGACGGGGGGTGACCGGATTGCGTAAGTTTGTCCATTTGGTGGAAAATGAAACGATCAAGCTGGTCAAACGCCGGAGATTCACACTTGTGATGGTACTGCTGTTGGCGATGGTCAGTTTGTTTGCCTACGCCCAACAGTTGACGCAAGCAAGAATGCTGCAGCGGGTCGGAACCCTGGATTGGAAACCGGTCCTCCAGCAGCAGATCGCCGATTATGAAAGCCGCATGAAAAACGTCTATGTGCCGGACGAGCGAAAGCGGTACTATCAGTTTAAGATCGAGCAAGCCCGCTATTATCTCAACAAAAACATCGATCCGGCCGCACCGGGAACCAGTACTTTTGTCAGAACATTCATGGACTTGAGCGCTTCCTTGCTGCTTCCTTTGTTGGTTGTTACGCTGTCAGCCGATCTGGTTTCCAACGAATGGAGCGAAGGTACGATCAAACTGCTGCTGACAAGACCGGTTAAACGTTGGAAAATACTGGCTGCCAAATATGCGGCTCTGATGATGTTTGTAACATTGACTATTCTGTCCGCTTTTCTTGCGGCTGCGGCTGTAGGAGGGTTGTTCTTCGGGTGGACAGGCTGGACGATGCCTGTGGCAAGCGGATTTTCGGTGGTCGGCGGACAATTGGATGCATCGACGGCGGTTATGATTCCCCAATGGCAGTATATTCTCCGTGCCTACGGGCTCGGATGGGCGGTGAGCGTAACGATTGCCACCCTCACCTTTACCCTGTCGATCATGGTGCGACACGCGGCAGCTGCCATGGGGATCATGCTGGCGGCCTTGATCGGGGGCAATATTTTGATCGACCTGGCAGGCGATTGGACAGCCGCTAAATATCTGTTCATGGTTAATCTTCGAATTACCGGCTATCTGTCGGGTATGGCTCCGCCAATTGAAGGGATGTCGTTGCCGTTTTCCTTGACTGTGCTCGCGGTTTGGGCTTTGGCAGCGTTGATTGCAGGTTTCGCGGCTTTTACAAAACGTGACGTTTTGGCGTGAATGCATAAGGGAAGCGCAATCGGGTACGATAAGCATGCCGAATTTACAAGATAAGGAGAATTTGTATGCGAATCGAACAAGTACACCGGGACGAATCCTATGATCTGTGGGCATTGGCCAAACGGGCCGACATGCAGGTGGAAGAAATCCGGCAGTTGGTGGAGCGAGGACACCTTCCTTCACATTATACCGACGATGAGCTGTATGTGAATGGAAAAGATTTTTTGGAGTGGGCGGAACGGCAGAAAGGGGAACAGCGGCATTACGAGTAGGCCCGCCCGCTTTGCACACCTGATCCCATACATGAGAAGGGGCTGTCCCGGAAGATTTTCTTTCGCGGGACAAGCCCCTTTAAAAAGTATGGGGTGGGTCAGACAGACATTAGCAGATCAATCCTAGCCTTCCAATACGGCATCGATGGCAGCCAACAGATCAGGCGTAAGATCGATTTCGCTTGCTTTGACGTTTTCTTTAACTTGCTCCGGACGAGAAGCGCCGATAATGGCAGAAGAGACGCCTGGTTGTCGAAGAATCCAGGCCAGGGCCAGGTTGGCTAAGGAAATCCCTGCTTCAAGTGCCATTCGATTCAGCTGTTCCACTTTTACAAGTGTATCGTCCGTCAAGAAGCGCTGTACAAAGGCACCCTGCTGCGGATGGGAAGCACGCGACCCTTCCGGTGCCGGATGACCGGGTTTGTATTTACCGGTCAACACCCCTTGCGCCAGCGGCGAAAAAACAACCTGTCCGATTCCCTCACGTTCGCTCAAGGGCAGCACATCTTTCTCGATATAACGGTTCAACATGTTGTACACCGGTTGATTGGATACGATCCGATCATATCCGTTCCTGTCGGCCAAATGCACAGCATCGTTGATTTGAACGGCGCTCCACTCGGATACCCCGGTATATAACACTTTACCTTGGGTAACCAGGTCATCCAGCGCCCGCAATGTTTCATCGAGCGGGGTTTCCGGGTCAAAACGGTGGCATTGGTACAAATCGACATAATCAACACCCAGCCGTTTTAACGATGCGTTGCATTGTTCGATAATATGCTTGCGTGATAAGCCCCGGTCATTCGGGCCATCCCCCATGGGAAAGAATACTTTGGTTGCAAGAACATATGAATCCCGCGGATATTTGCGCAGAGCTTCACCGACGACTTTTTCCGATTCCCCGCGAGCGTATACATTGGCGGTATCAAAAAAATTGACTCCTGCTTCATACGCTTCGTCGATACAACGGATAGCGGTCTCTTTTTCCACCGATCCGCCATATGTCAGCCAACTGCCAAGGGCGATTTCCGACACCCGCAGGCCGCTTTTTCCAAGTTTGCGATACTTCACGTAAAATTCCTCCCTGCAATCTGGACTCTAACACCTAATGTTATTCTATTGTTCATCAAGAGAATCCTTTGTTGCAAAGGAAAAGGATGGGCATCGGGTGTGACAGACTGAATTTAGAAAAGAAAAATGTTTGTTCAAAAGTGGACAATCCCTTGGTACAATAAAATTAAAATATGCGATCTTACGGGTCATGCTGGACAGTTGACACCGTATTCAAGCCAAACACGGAAATGTTCGGAAAGGAGCTGGGCTTGTCCATGGATAGGGATAATCAGACACAGCATAGTGGACGGGTGCACCTTTTATTTTTGGTATTATTTGTCGGACTGATGATTTTATTGTTGCGGCTTAGCTTCGTTCAACTCGGCAGGGGAGAAGATTACGCGATGGAAGCGGAAGCCAACCGCTACGCCCAGCAAATTCTCCCGGCACCCCGCGGACAATTTCTGGATCGCAACCGTGAAATCATTGTCTCGAACAAACCCTCCTTTACTATTCAATATACAAATCCTCTGACCAATCGGGATCAGAAAGAAGAGGATCAACTGATCCAAACTTTGGCCGACAAATTGATGCCGCTGCTCGAAGATCCGATTGACAAGGAAAAACCGAAGCAAGAAGATCTGATTGCCATCATGAAAGGGGAAAAGGATTCCCTGCCGCGATCTGCCCCCCGTAAGTTAAAAGTGAATGCCACGGACAAACAAGTGGCGATGATCCGCGAACATTTGGATGAACTGCCGGGGATCGCGGTCATCCCGGAAGCGATTCGCGATTATCGTCTGAAAACATTTGCATCCCATATCATTGGGTACATGAATTCCATCAAAGATACAACATGGCCGAAATACCGGGACAAAGGGTATTTGATGACTGACCGGGTCGGAATTACCGGACTGGAAGCACAATATGAGCCGTTTTTAAAAGGAATTCACGGCGCCACCCGGGTTGAGGTCAACATTCACGGAGATCCGGTTCGCAGGGATAAGGACTCGATTTATATCGAGAAAAAGCCAATTCCGGGTAACGACCTGATTTTAACGATCGACAAAAAACTGCAGCAGGTAACGGAAGAAGCATTGGCGGAACGGGTCACCGCGCTGCAAAAAAACAGCAAGGTATCGCATGCGGCAGCCGTGGCGATAGATCCCAACAACGGCGAAATATTGGCAATGGCCAGTTATCCGCCGTTTGACCCCAATCACTGGCTGAACGGAATCTCGGATGAGAACTACAAAGTTTTTCTGCAGGGGCAAACCAATCATGCGGTGGAATATCCGTATGAACCCGGTTCCACAGTCAAAATGCTGACGACGATGAGTGGGTTGAAGGAAGGCGTCATGAAGCCGGACGAAAAAATTCTCTGTCTCGGCTCCAAGAACATTGCCGGATACACGGCACTCGATTGGAAACATGAGGGGCATGGGTGGGTGGACGGCCGAAAGGCGATCGCCGAATCCTGCAACGTTTACATGTATACGGTCGGCATGCGGTTATCCCATCACGAGCAGTTGGGGAGCATGGGGATTAGCGCCTGGATGGAGAAATACGACAAACCGGCGGTAAACAAACTGCGCAAATACCAAAACGAATTCGGGCTTGGCGTCAACACGGGAATCGATCTTCCCTTTGAAAGTACCGGCAAATATAACTATTTCGACTTTGCGGCCACCAACATGCCGTTCACGGCCATCGGTCAGAATTCGAACTTTACAACCCTGCAGCTTGCCCAGTATATAAGCACAATCGCCAACGGGGGCAAGCGAATGCGGCCCT
>JAGVBM010000220.1 GCA_020059765.1 Bacillota bacterium | reverse complement strand
CCTGTACCCTGCAAGAACAGTCCCCAACGTGAACAGCGAAGTGTTCAACAAAATGACGGCGATCCATGACGGGACATAAGCGTCGCTATAGCTCATACCGCCGATTGTTTGATCGCCGAACATCGCGCCAAAGATCCAAATCATGAATACCGGAAACAAGAATGTCCAAAAGACCGCTTGTTTTTCCCGAAAGAAAAGCTTGATTTCCATTGTTGCCAATTGAACCCAACCTGTCATATGGACCGCTCCTTCCCCACAAGTTCGACAAACAGATCATCCAAACTGCCCACTTCAAAACGAAACGCCTGAATCTGCCAGTCCATCTCCTCCGCCAACTGGAACAGGTGCAGGGAAGCTTTTTGCAGCGAAGTGCTGTGAACATGGATCGTTTCGTCCAACTGTTCCACCCGCTCCACGCCAGGCAAACCGCGAATCAGTCGGACATCCGCATCTGACGATTCAAACGAGAGAAAATTGGCCGCTGCCAATTGCGTCACCAGTCTCTTCGGGGTATCCAATGCCGCCAGCTGACCCTTGTTGAACATCGCGACCCGGTCGCATAACTTCTCCGCTTCCTCCATGTAATGGGTGGTTACGACAATCGTTTTGCCTTCTTCCCGCAGTATGCGAATCAGTTCCCATAATTCCCGTCTCGCTTGCGGATCCAGCCCTGTGCTCGGTTCGTCAAGAAAGATGATTTCCGGATCATGGATCGCCGCCAAGGCCAGTGTCACCCGCTGCTTCCAGCCGCCGGACAAATTTTCGAACTGTTCGTTCAACCGATTCGTCAATCCCAACATGTTGATTAAACGTTCGACATTTCCCCGTTTTCGGTAAAATGAAGAAAAAAGCTCGACAGCTTCCCGCACTTTCATTTTTCCCTGGATGGAGGTGGACTGGAACTGCACACCGATCTGTTGCTTCAATTCTTGTCCGTCCCTGTCTGGATCGAGTCCGAGTATCTGCACAATTCCCTCGTCCCGTTTGCGCAGCCCTTCCATAATTTCAATCGTTGTCGTTTTACCGGCCCCGTTTGGCCCCACAATGCCAAAAATCTCACCTTTCTCAATCGCAAAACTGACGCCCCGCACCGCATGATTGTCTCCATACCGCTTATGTAAGCCCTCGACGACAATCGCATTTGGCATCTTCCTGCCCCCTTGTTGGTTGTCATTCATTTTCCATAATTAAGTACGCTGAAATCTGTAAAAAGTTGCTTCACGGCAGAGCAAAAAAAGAACCATGCGATCTCGCATGATTCAAAAAAGTTTCTTGCTGTCCAACAAAAGCGTGACCGGGCCGTCGTTGACCAGTTCCACGTCCATCATGGCGCCAAACACTCCGGTCTCGACACGAACGCCGTAAGAGCGGACTTTGTCATTGAAGTATTCGTACAACCGATTGGCCTGTTCCGGTTTGGCCGCTTCCATAAAATTCGGCCGCCGTCCTTTGCGGGAATCCCCATACAGCGTAAACTGGGAGACGGACAGAACGCCGCCCCCGACATCGAGCAGCGACAAGTTCATTTTTCCTTCCGCGTCTTCAAAGATGCGCAGCTCGACCGTCTTCTCGGCCAGCCAATCGGCATCCTGTTCCGTGTCATCGTGGGTGACCCCGACAAGCAGCACCAAGCCGCGCTCAATCTCGCCCGTCACCCGGCCCTCGACTTTGACGCGTCCTTGCGACGCCCGTTGTACGACAATCCGCATAATCTGCCCCTTTTTACTGCATAATTCGTCTTACGGTATAAATATCTTTGATCCGTTTGATCCGTTCCACCACCGTGTGCAGGTGGTCGACGTTGCGGATATGGATCGTCAGCAAAATGGAAGCGATTTTACGCTTGTCCGCCCGCGCTGATACAGCGGAGATATCGGTTTTCGTCTCGGCGATCGCGTTCATGACCTCAATCGTCAAGCCGCGCCGATCCAGTCCGGTCACTTCAATGTCCACGCTGTACTCAATGGCGGGTGAGCTTTCCCATTCCACTTCCAGCAATCGTTGATTTTCGCTGTCCTCGTTTTGGATGTTCGGGCAATCGGTCCGGTGGATGGAAACTCCGCGCCCGCGGGTGATGAACCCGACGATTTCATCCCCCGGCACCGGGTTGCAGCAGCGGGAGAAGCGGATCAGCAAGTTGTCGACGCCTTTTACCCGCACGCCGCCGCCGCTTTTTCGCTGCTGTTTTTGGCCGTCCCGGAATTCGGACAAAGTTCTTGTCGCTTCCGGAAGTTCCTTTTTGATCTTTTCCAACAGCCGTGTCACCACTTGGTGGGTGGATACGGCACCGTACCCGATCGACGCCAAGAAATCCTCTTCTTTTGTAAAATTAAACTTGCTCATGATGTCCTGGAGATTTTTGTCCGTTAGAACATCGGCGATCTCCAAGCCGTTTTTCTTGATCTCCTTTTCCAGCATCTCGCGCCCTTTGATAATGTTTTCTTCCCGTTTTTCTTTCTTGAACCAGGCGCGAATTTTGCTTTTCGCTTGCGGCGATTGGACAATTTTCAGCCAGTCGCGGGACGGGCCGAAAGAAGATTTGGACGTTAGAATTTCCACGATATCGCCCGTTTGCAGCTTGTAGTCAAGCGGAACGATCTTGCCGTTGATTTTCGCACCGATGCAGCGATTTCCGATGTCCGTATGAATCCGGTAGGCGAAGTCAATCGGCACGGATCCTTTTGGCAGGGAAATAACGGCCCCTTTCGGCGTGAACACGAATACCTCGTCGGCGAACAGGTCGATTTTCAGGGTTTCCATAAATTCCTGCGCGTCTTTGTAATCCTGCTGCCACTCGAGGATCTCCCGGAACCAGGCCATTTTTTGCACAAGGGACATATCCTTCGTCGCATCGGTCCCTTCCTTGTACAACCAATGGGCGGCAATCCCGTATTCCGCCGTGCGGTGCATTTCCCACGTCCGGATTTGGATTTCCAACGGTTCACCCGTCGGTCCGATCACCGTCGTATGCAAACTTTGGTACATGTTCGGTTTCGGCATTGCAATATAATCTTTGAAGCGTCCCGGCATCGGTTTCCATAAAGTATGGACAATCCCGAGGATCGCGTAACAATCTTTGATCGAATCGACAATCACGCGCACGGCCAAAAGATCATAGATTTCGTTAAACTGCTTGTTCTGCTTGCTCATTTTTCGATAGATGCTGTAGATATGTTTGGCTCGGCCGGACACTTCCGCCTTGACTTCGATCTCGGACAGCTTCTGCTTGACGGTATCGATCACCTGTGTGACATAATCTTCCCGCTCCGCCTGCTTCTTTGCCATCAAATTGACAATCCGGTAATATTGCTGCGGATTCAAGTAGCGCAAGGCGATGTCTTCCAACTCAAACTTGATCTTGGAAATCCCCAGACGGTGGGCAAGCGGAGCGAAGATTTCCAGGGTTTCCGTTGCGATCCGCTGCTGTTTTTCCGGCGGCAGGTGTTTGAGCGTCCGCATGTTGTGCAAGCGGTCCGCCAGTTTGATCAAGATGACCCGCATGTCCTTGGCCATGGCCAGGAACATTTTGCGCAGGTTTTCCGCTTGCTGCTCTTCTTTCGAAAGATAGCGGAGGCGTCCCAGTTTCGTGACACCGTCCACCAATTCCTTGATTTCCGTACCAAAGGCGGCGGTCAATTCCTCTTCGGTGACCGGCGTATCCTCTACGACATCATGTAAAAGAGCCGCCGCCAGCGTCGCCGCGTCCATTTCCAATTCGGCCAAAATTTCCGCAACCGCGATTGGATGGGAGATGTAGGGTTCGCCCGAACGACGGTTTTGTCCCTTATGAGCTTTGTTGGCAAATTCATGTGCACGACGGACCAACTGGAGGTCTTCGTCTGTGCCGTAACGAGCGAGCTTTTCGTACAATCGCCCGATGCCCATAGGAACCACCTTCTCTTGATCAGTATTGGACAAGTGAGAAGACGTCATAATCTTTCAATATCTCCCTGCCGTTCAAATAGGTCAACTCAATCATGAATGCGACACCGGCCACAACTCCGCCGAGCTCTTCCACCAGTTTGATCGTTGATCCGATGGTGCCGCCGGTAGCCAGCAGATCGTCGGCCAGCACCACACGTTGTCCGGGCTTGATCGCATCCCGGTGAATTTCCAACTTGTCTTTGCCGTATTCGAGATCATAGGAGACCGTTACAGTTTCCCCGGGCAATTTTCCTGCTTTGCGCACCGGAACAAAGCCTGCTCCCATGGAATAGGCAAGGGGTGCCGCCAATACAAACCCCCGCGCTTCCGGACCTGCGATCAGATCGGCGTTGCGTTCTTTTGCATACTGCGCCAGTCGATCGATCGCATACCGGAATGCCTGACCGTCCTGCAGCAAGGTGGTAATGTCCTTAAATCGGATACCCGGTTCCGGAAAATCGGGAATCACGCGAATTTTTTCTTTCAAATTCATGAGATTTGAACTCCTTCCGATTGGTACAGCCACTCATATACTGCAGCTACCGCTTGTTCATTCGACGTTTCGATCAATGAATCAATCACCCGCATATACGCTTCGATCCGCATGAGGCGAGTTTGGTACAATTCAGATGTTTCCAACGGACGTTTACCCGTCCCCTTATTCACATGATACGTGTTCCCGTCTTGAACTGCAAACCCCAGTTCGACAAATACGGACAAAATGAAATCTGCCGCATCATGATAGGAGGGGGGCATCCGTTTTCGAATCTCGGCAGCGGAACAGGATTGCAGGTCCTGCAGCATGTTGTAAATGCCCGCAAACACTTTGCGGTCAGGCAGCAGCGTTCGCTTCCGCTGTTCCACCCATACTTTGTCGGTGGCACCATAGATCAAATAGAGGCGAAACTCCGCCTGCAATCGGCGCAGCACCGCCTGATACTGTTCAATCGACAGAGGCAGATCGTAAAACACCACGTCGCCCGACAGCCAGACCGCCGAATCTTCTCCAGCTGTATTCCTGTCCGGCAAGCTGTCGGAACACACTAGGCGGATCTCTCCGTCGGGATCTGCCAGATACACGCGGTGCCGGTGCGGTTCCTGCCAAGGATAAAGCTCCAACAGCTTCGCCGCTTCCGCCACCGTTTCCTGATGAAAACAGACGACAACCAGATCCTTGCGGCCAGCCTGTTCTTCCAGCCAGCGCCGTTTGTCTTCGACGCGCCGCCGGTCAAATACCTGAATCCCGTTGGGCCGCCAATCGCTCAACTGAATCTGCAAACTCTGCTTGCCGTTCCACTCGTTGATGTTCAGTTCGCCAACAAGATCCAGCCGCTGCCATTCGTTGATCAGATCCGCTTCTTCTCCCCGCTGAAACGCAATGCCGCCCAATTGGGCAGCCCCCCTGCGGACAACCAGCTGCAAGTGCGCTCCGTCTTGTCCGACCCTTCGGCACCGTTCCAGAGTCAACCCGTTTAATTGAAAGCGGGGACCCGGATTGCCGAAACCGAAAGGAGCCAATCCTTCCACTTCCCGCACAAACTCCATGCTGACCTCCGAAAGCTCCAACTCGGCGTCGATCTCAATCTTTGGAATCATGTCTTGCGTTGTCAGCACTTCTGACGCCGTCCGATTGAGCCGGTCGCGCAGCTCATCGATCCGGTCCGCCGCGAGCGAGAACCCGGCTGCCATTTTATGCCCCCCGAAATGATCGAACAAGTCCCGGCATTCGGCCATGGCATCGTACAGATGAAAACCGTCGATGCTGCGGGCGGACCCTTTTCCCATCCCATCAGTAATGGAGATCATCAGTGTCGGCCGATAATACTTTTCCACCAATCGGGAAGCGACAATTCCGATCACTCCCGCGTTCCATCCTTCTTTCGCGACCACCAGCACCCGGCCGGTCAGCATTTCCGGATGTGCTTCAATTTCCACTACCGCTTCTTCGAAAATTTGGCCGCTGATTTCCTGCCGCTCCTGATTTCGCTGATTCAGAAAATCGGCCAGTTCCCGCGCCCGCTCCTCGTCTTCCGTGATCAGCAATTCCACCGCATAAGCGGCCGAATCCAACCTGCCTGACGCATTGATCCGCGGTCCGAAGGAAAATCCGATATGTCCGGCCGTGATGTCTTTGCCGGACAAGCCGCTCACTTCAATCAGCGCTTTGATGCCCACCTGCGGGGATCGGTTGATGCGCTGCAAACCGTAAATCGCCAGCAACCTGTTCTCATCCAGCAACGGCGCCAAGTCAGCGATTGTACCAATGGCGGCCAGATCCAGAAATTCCTCCGGCAGTTCGCCAAGCAACGCTTGCGCCAGCTTGAAGGCCACACCGACCCCGGCAAGCATTTTGTCCGGATAGCCGCAGTCCGGTTGTTTCGGATTCAATATCGCATAGGCTTCCGGCAGTACCTGCGGCGGCGTATGATGGTCGGTAACGATCAAATCCAGTCCGAGATTACGGGCCAACCGTACTTCTTCAACGGCGGAAATTCCGTTATCGACCGTTACAATCAGATCAAATCCGCGCTCCTTGGCCTGTAAAATGGCGGGGCCGTTCAGGCCGTACCCTTCTTCAAACCGGTCCGGAATATAATATTCGACTTGTCCTCCCGCCTTCCGCAAGGCCAAGTACATCAGACTGGTGGATGTCGCCCCGTCCGCGTCGTAATCGCCGTACACCATGATTCGTTCCCGGTTGGCAATTGCCTGTCGAATTCGATCGACCGCTTTCTCCATGTCCTTCATCAGGAACGGATCATAGAATCCGGAACGTTCCGGATGCAGAAAACGGGAAGCCGCCTCGGGATCTGTCAATCCCCTGCGCAAAAGCATTCCGGCAATTACCGGGGAAACCCCCAGCTCGACCGCCAATTGTTCGAGAAACTGCGGATCATGTTTGGCAGCCATCCATCGTTTTGTCTGTTTCATCATTCAACCTCGCTCAAACCTTCATATTCAACCGGATGATCGATCGTGCGCGTATCGCGCACTTGACTAAAGAAATAGCCGCGGCGACGGGCGGCTTTCAGCCGTCTCGCCGCATGCGGCTTGGGGAATGCGTGATCTAGGTCAGCCTTTCAAGCTGCGTTCGCGCCAGGACACCCAAATTTGGGAAGCAATGAAAATCGACGACATCCCGCCGATCACAAGACCGATCAGCAGCGCCAGCGAAAAGTTCCGAATCGCCTGTCCGCCAAGCAGCCACAAGGCGCCTGCGGCAAACACCACCGTCAAAATCGTGTTGATCGAGCGGTTCATCGTTTCCCAGAGGGATTCGTTCACCAACTCTTCCAGATCGCTTTTCGTTTTGACTTTCTTCAGCCTCATCTTTTCGCGAATCCGGTCGAAAATGACGATCGTATCGTGGATGCTGTATCCGACAATCGTCAGCAGCGCCGCGATAAACGGCAGGTCGATTTCAATCTGCAACAGCGTAAAGATGGAAAGGACCAGCAGCACCACCTGCAGGACAGATACGACACCGGAAATCGCAAACCGGTACTCAAAGCGGATCGCCATATAGACGATAATCCCGACAGAGGCCACCAGAATGGCGAGAATCGCCTTGTTCTTCATTTCGTTGGCAACCGTCGGATCCACCGAAACGATTTCCGGATCCAAGGAATTCGGATATTTGGCTTTCAATGCCTTCTTGATCGACGCTTCCTGGTCGGGCGAGATTTTATCCGTCAACCGGACAACCGCCACTTCCCCCTGATTTCCGGCTGTCGTCACATTCGCCTGTTTCAGGCCGATGCTGTCAAACAAGGAGGCCACTTCGCCGGACTGAAAGCCGGGCTGCAACTGCACCTGCACGCGAGTCCCCGCTTTGAAGTCCGTTCCCAGGTTCGGCTTTATGACGACCATGGCCAGAGCGCCTGCAACCAGCAAAACAATCGATATCAGGAAAAACCATTTGCGTTTCCTTACAATGTCAAACCGTTTCATTTCGCATCGCCTCCCTTGCTCGCACCAAACCACCACGGGTTCTGAATCAGGTTTGACCGCACAAGCAGGATCAGCATCCAGCGGGACAGCAAAACGGCTGTCAGAAATGTCGCCAAGATCGAAATAATATGCGCCACGGCAAATCCGCGCACTTGTCCGGAACCGACGAGGAACATGATCGCACCGGCGATCAAGGACGTGGTGTTGGCGTCAATAATCGTCGGCAGCGAACGTTTTTGTCCCATGATGACCGACGACAGCAGAGTCTTGCCGCCGCGGAATTCGTCTTTCATCCGCTCATAGGCGATAATGTTCACGTCCACCGCCATCCCGACCCCGAGAATCAAGGCGGCAAGCCCCGGCAGTGTCAAT
>JAGVBM010000033.1 GCA_020059765.1 Bacillota bacterium | reverse complement strand
GGCCTCACATATGCTGACGGCTCGCCTGTGAAAGCCGGCGACTTTGAATTTGCGTGGAAGCGTACATTGGCGCCGGAAACCAAGTCCCAATACGCTTTCATGGTGGCTTGGATCAAAGGCGGCACAGACTACAACAGCGGCAAAAATAAAGATGCAAATTCCGTAGCCGTCAAGGCTGTGGATGACAAAACTCTGCAATTTACCCTGGAACAGCCGCGCGCATATTTCACCGAACTGCTCGCATTCCCGTTGTTCTTCGGGCAGCAGCCTGACTTCGTCAAGAAGCAAGGCGACAAGTACGGCACGGACGCAGACAAAGTTCTCGGCGCAGGTCCGTTCAAGCTCGAAAAGTGGGATCATGAACAGCAGCTCGTATTTGTCAAGAACGACAAGTACTGGGATAAAGCAAATGTGAAACTGGAGAAGTTCACCGTACAAATCGTGAAGGATGTCAACACCGCGCTGAACCTGTTTGAAACAGGCGCAGTTGATGTAACCGACATCAGCCGCGACGCGATTCCGAAGTGGAAAGACAAGCCGGAATACACGCTCAAGCGCGAATTGGTGAACGCATATCTGCAGTACAATCAAAAAATCCCGGCACTTCAAAACAAGAAGATCCGTCAAGCTTTGACGATGGGCATCGACCGTCAGGCTCATGTTGATGTAACGCTGGGGAACGGTTCTGTTCAATCGACAGGGTTTGTTCCGAACGGTACGGCTGACGGCAACGGCGGCGATTTCCGCAAAACCGCAGGCGATCTGCAGCCGAAGTTTGATGCTGCAAAAGCAAAAGAATTGCTGGCAGAAGGCATGAAAGAAGCAAACATCACCACCTTCCCGAAATTGAAAGTGTTGGCTGACGACACCGAAGGTGCGAAGAAGTCCCTTGAGTTCATCGTTGCCCAGTGGAAGCAAAACCTCGGCATTGATGCCCTTGCTGAGCCGGTTCCGCACAAACTGCGTCTGGAACGTTCCAGCAAGAAAGATTATGACATCGTATTGTCGCTCTGGGGCGCTGACTACAACGACCCGATGACATTCATCGACATGTGGATTACAAACGGTGACTTCAACGAAACCGGCTGGTCCAACGCGAAATACGACGAAGCTGTCAAAGCGGCTAACACGGAAACTGATCGTGCGAAGCGCACTAAACTCTTGGTTGACGCTGAGAAGATCCTGATGGATGAAATGCCGATCGGACCGCTTTACTTCCGCACCCAAGTGTTCTTGGTGAAGTCGAAAGTGCAAGGCCTGCTGCTTCCGTCTTACGGCGAAGAGTGGGAATTGAAGTGGGTATCCATCAAGTAAGAAAAGCGTGATTACTCAATCCTGCCGGTCTGGATCCGGCAGGGGTATATCCAAGCAGGGTCTGCTTTAGGAAATGTATGCAGGGACCGTTCTCACAGTTACAAAGAACGGTCCCTTTTTTCCGATTTTCTTATAGGCATCAGCTATAGAAGGTATAGGTGACAACTTATGAAACTGGGAAAATAAAGGTAGAGACCGTATTTTTACAGTAGACTCGGGTGTCGAAGATTGTTATAATTTTGTCCGAACAAGAAGCAAACATGGGGGGTGTCATTGTGCTGCGGTATGCTTTGCGGCGTCTGGTGTACGCCATTTTGACAATCTGGGTCATTGTCACTGTAACGTTTATCATGATGAAAAACTTGCCTGGCGACCCGTTTGAAAACTCGGAACGAATGACCGATCAGCAGAGACAAATTTTGTTTGAACAGTATGGATTGGACAAACCCATATGGGAACAGTACGTTCAATATTTGGGTGATGTGGCGCAAGGAGATTTGGGGGTTTCCTTCTCGTTCCCGACTCGAAAAGTGACGGAGATTATTGCGCAAGGGTTCCCGAATTCAATGGAATTGGGGATTTGGTCCATCTCGATTGCGATTGTGGTGGGGTTGACGCTGGGAATCGTTGCCGCGCTGAATCATAACAAAGGATTGGACTACACGGCCATGTTTACCGCGGTCTTGGGTGTCTCCATCCCGTCTTTCGTTTTGGGACCTTTGTTGTCCTACTATATTGGGGTGAAGTTGGAATGGCTGCCCGCCGCCCTGTGGTATGGGCCTGAACATCGAATATTACCGTCGATCGCATTGTCTTTCTCGACTTTGGCGATTTTGGCCCGTTTGATGAGAACCTCGATGTTGGACGTCATCAACCAAGACTATATCAAAACGGCAAAAGCGAAAGGGTTGTCAAAGACTGCGGTTGTCTTCAGACATACAATTCGAAACGCAATTCTGCCGGTTGTCACCATTTTGGGACCGATTTTTGTCAATGTGATTACCGGTACGCTTGTGGTTGAACAGATTTTCTCGATTCCCGGTTTGGGGAAACACTTCGTGCTGTCGGTGTATTCCAATGACTACACGATGATTGCCGGATTGACGATCTTCTATTCGGTGATTTTGGTAGCCGTGATGTACCTGACGGACATTGCCTACGGCTTTATTGATCCGAGAATTCGTCTGGCGAAAGGGAGGAGCTAAGCGATGCAGGTCATGACAAACGACAAATTTCAGCCGGTTCCGCAAGCCTCTCTCGAGCAGGAGAAGATTGTCCGTCCCTCGTTAAATTATTGGCAGGACGCTTGGCGGCGATTGAAGCAGAACAAGCTGGCGATGGCCGGTTTGATCATGTTGATTACGCTGTCTTTATTGGCAATCTTTGCGCCGTTGTTCTCGGCAAACGATTATCATACCCAGAACT
>JAGVBM010000040.1 GCA_020059765.1 Bacillota bacterium | reverse complement strand
ATGCGTCTGATCAATGACAAGCAAGTCGACCTCGCGTTCACGCAAGGGGATATTGCCGACTACGCTTCCAAAGGAACGCTCATGTTTAAAGACAAGGGAGCCATTAAGAACTTCCAGGCGATCGCCACCTTGTATCCGGAAACCATTCAATTGGTCGTTCCGTCGAGCAGTGCCATCAAGTCCGTCGCCGATCTGAAAGGCAAAAAAGTCTCTGTCGGCGCCCTGGCCAGCGGTACGGAAGCAAATGCCCAACAAATTCTTGAAATCTACGGCCTCAAGTTTGACGATCTGAAAGTACAGCGTTTGTCCTTCAACGAATCGGTCAACGGCATCAAAGACGGCGGTCTGGATGCAGCGTTCGTCACCGCAGGTGTGCCGACGTCGGCCGTAACGGAATTGGGAGCAACGAAGGGTGTGCGCATCATTCCGGTTGACGATGAGCACATGAAAAAACTGATTGAGAAGTATCCGTACTATGCATCGTTCACCATCCCGGCCAACACTTACAAAGGGCAGGATCAAGAAGTGAAAACCGCTGCGGTGAAAGCGATGCTGGTTGTTCGTTCCGAACTGGACAAAAAATATGTTTACGATCTGACGAAAGCATTGTTTGAGAGCCTGGACAAACTGGGAACCGTTCATGCTAAAGGGAAAGAAGTCAAATTGGAAAAAGCGCTGGAAGGCGTAAGCGTGGAAGTGCATCCCGGAGCTGCCCAATACTTTAGCGAAAAAGGCGTCAAAAAGTAAGGCTGTTTTGTCTGCAACAGACCGGGGGTACGAACCCCCGGCATATTTTTGTACTTGAGTGATGAAAATGATCGGAAAACGGTGGTTTGCAACAAGTAAACAAAAGATTGCCGGTTTTGCAGCCGCACTTATTATGATCGGCTTATTGATCATTGTCCAAATTCCATTCCATCAAGCGGTGGCCATTCGGGAGGGAGACACAGGGCGCGTGTTGTATTCTTTCCCGCTCGCCCGGAATGAAACCTTTTCCTTGCGCTACATTCATTCCATCCATCGGACGCCGGTTACCGAGCGGTATCTGGTGGATCAAGATCTGAATCTGGTAGTTGACGCCATTCTGTTTGACTCTTACGGGGTCGGAATCCCTGCCCAACTGGAGCCGGGACAGACATTCCGGGAGGAAAACGGAAAATTCGTCATTGAACATATGAATCGGCGATTGCCGTTTTTTGACCAAAGGATTGGCCAAGAGTTTGTCAGTCACACGATTCTGACCCGGGGGCGGGAAATCCCTTTGGCGAAAATCAGCCCGCCGGGAAGTTGGGTCAGAATTCAAGCGGTCAAAGAATCGCTTTGGCAATATGCTGAAAGGAGGGTCTCCGATTGGATAAGCAATTTCAGAGCGAACAGTTGAGCCGTGATGAAATGCACGATATCATGCGGCAGTACGACAGAGAATCGGCGTTTCGCGAATTTACCGGCGGCATGCGCTGGCTCATCAAACTGTTTGCCATCGGATTTACGGTCTATCAACTCTATGTCTCGATTTTCATTCCACCACCCGAGCAGATCCTGCGGGCGGTTCATTTGGCTTTTGGTTTGGGACTTATCTATCTGTTGTTCCCGATTCGCCGCAAGCAGGGTAATTCCGCGCGGGTACCCGTCTGGGACTGGATCTTGGCAATTCTTGGCATCGCTGTGGGATTGTACTGGGTATTTGCCTATGAAGGATTGGCCACACGAATCGGCGATCTGAACAATCTCGACCTGATTGTCGGCGGCTTGGCGATTCTGCTGGTATTGGAAGCGGCAAGACGGGTGGTCGGAATGCCGATTGTGATCATCGCCGGTTTCTTCCTCCTGTATGCCCTGTATGGCAAAATCATGCCGGACTTCCTGCAGCATCGTGGCGTCAGTCTGGAACGGCTGATCGGTCACATGTACTACACAACAGACGGGATTCTGGGTGTACCGATTGGGGTTTCCGCCAGCTTCGTGTTTCTGTTTATCCTGTTTGGCGCTTTTCTCGACAAGACCGGCGTCGGAGATTATTTCAACGACCTGGCGATGGCGATTGCCGGAAAACGAATTGGCGGTCCTGCGAAAGTGACCGTCTTCTCCAGTGCTCTGCAGGGGACGATTAGCGGCAGTTCTGTGGCGAATGTGGTGCAGTCTGGGGCTTTTACGATCCCGTTGATGAAACGATTGGGCTATCGATCGGAATTTGCCGCGGCGGTGGAAGCATCTTCCTCCACCGGGGGACAGATCATGCCGCCGATTATGGGAGCGGCAGCCTTCTTGATGGCGGAAATCATCGGCATGAACTATTGGGAAATCGCCAAAGCGGCCGCCATTCCGGCGATCTTATTCTTTGCCGGAATCTGGATGATGGTGCATTTCGAGGCGCGCAAAACCGGGCTGCGCGGACTGACGGATGAGGAAATGCCGAATCGCAAAGAAGTTTTCAAGAAGCTGTATTTGCTGTCGCCGATTCTGGTCATCATTGTGGCGTCCAGCATGGGGGTTTCTCCGATCCGTTCCGCCATCTATGGCATCGTGTCGACGGTATTGGTCGGTGCCATTCGCAAAGAAACAAGAATGTCGATAAAGGATATTTTTCTTGCCTTTGAAAACGGAGCGAAAGCGGCTCTTGGAGTTGTCGCCGCAACAGCGGCCGCCGGCGTTATTGTCGGAGTTGTGACGCTGACTGGCGTCGGCCTGAAATTTGCCAACGGCTTGCTGGAATTTGCCGGAGGAGTCCCGATTTTGACACTGTTCCTGACTATGGTGGCCTCTCTCATTCTCGGAATGGGGGTCCCGACAACAGCCAACTATATCATCACATCGACCATTGCCGCACCGGCAATCATTCAGCTTGGATTTCCGGCATTGTCGGCGCACATGTTTACGTTTTACTTCGGGGTTGTGGCGGACATTACGCCTCCGGTTGCCTTGGCTGCCTTTGCCGCTTCCGGCATCGCGGGCAGCAGACCGATTCGTACCGGAGTGGAATCCACCCGCATCTCGATTGCGGCGTTTCTGATTCCATACATCTTCGTGCTTTCACCGCAGCTGCTGCTGATTGATACCACATGGGGACAAGCGTTGTGGGTCATCACGACTGCTGCGATCGGCATGATCGGGGTCAGTGCGGGACTTATCGGCTTCTGGCTGCGGCCGATGAATGTGCTGGAACGATTGCTGGCCACTCTGGCCGGTTTGCTGCTGATCATTCCAGGACTGCTCACCGATATGATGGGGATCGGAACTTTGACAGTCATCTTGCTGATACAATATCTCAAAAATCGCAGAGGCAAACCGATTGCCGCCTAATTCAGCCAATGCAAGCGAGTTTTTAAATTTTTGTGTATTAAAGAGGCCGGTGCGGTTACTCTAACCCTCGTTTTTCGCACAAGGCCTCTTTTGTTTTTTGCTATAATGGGAAAAACTAACGTTTTGCAGCAGATCAAACTGAAAGAAAGGGATGACAGGATGGCAAACGAAAAAACAAGCAATCGACTTCCCAAACGTCACGAGATCCCGGATGAGATGAAGTGGAAACTGGAAGACATGTACGCATCTTTGGAACATTGGGAACAGGATTACCAAGAGGTCAAAAGCTTGATCAGCAAAATTCATGAATTTGCAGGACGACTTGGGGAATCGGCTGATAACTTGTTGGATGTACTGAAGACACAAGATACATTGGCGGAAAAAATGGGGCGGTTGTATGCGTTTGCACGCATGCGCCGTGACGAGGACAATACGAATGCCGTCTATCAGGCATTGACCGATCGAGCGGGTACACTGAGTGTGCAGGCGTCTGCCGCAACGGCGTTTATTGTGCCGGAAGTGTTGGCTGTTCCCAACGATCAATTGCAAGCTTTTCTGGAGCGGGAACCTGGCTTGCAGTTATACAGATTTGCATTGGAAGAAATCGTGCGGATGAAAGAACATGTGCTGTCGCCTGCCGAAGAGCAGTTATTGGCGCAAGTTGGTGAGTTGGCCCATGGTCCGGGCACGATTTTTGGCATGTTGAACAACGCGGATATCAAATTTCCGAACATCACGGATGAAAACGGCGACGAAGTGGAATTGACAAAAGGCCGTTACATTCAATTACTGGAAAGCAAAGACCGACGTGTCCGCAAGGATGCGTTTGAAGCGTTGTATGCCACCTACCGCAAACAGAAAAATACACTGGCTGCGATTTTGCAGGCCAGTATCAAAAAAGATGTGTTTTACGCTTCGGTCCGCAACTATGAGTCGGCTCTCCACGCCGCTATGGACGAGGATAACATTCCGATTGAGGTGTATGGCAATTTGATTGCGACAGTGCATGAATACTTGCCGGAGATGTACCGATATGTGAAACTTCGCAAGCGGTTGTTGGGACTGGATGAACTGCATATGTACGACCTGTTTGCCCCGATCGTCAAAAATGTCGAGTTCAAGATTGCATATGACGAAGCGAAACGGATCATTGCAGAAGGATTGGCGCCGATGGAAGAGGAATACGGAACCATCCTGCAGGAAGGATTTCGCTCGGGCTGGATTGACGTCCAGGAAAATGAAGGCAAAACAAGCGGCGCCTACTCGTGGGGCGCATTCGGCACCCATCCTTTCGTCCTGATGAACTGGCAGGACAACATGAACAACATGTTTACCCTGGCGCATGAAATGGGTCATGCGATTCATTCGTATTACACCAACAAGACCCAACCGTTCACCTATTCGGATTATACCATCTTTGTGGCGGAGGTGGCTTCCACCTGCAACGAGGCGCTGTTGTTGGAACATTTGCTGGCAGCGACAACCGATCCCAAGGAGAAGATGTATCTGCTCAATCATCATCTGGAAGGATTCCGGGGAACCGTCTTCCGACAGACCATGTTTGCGGAATTCGAACAGATCACCCATGAAAAAGTGGAGGCTGGCGAACCGTTGACGCCGGAACTGTTAAGCAAGATCTATCATGACCTGAATGTGAAGTATTACGGACCGGATATGGTCGTAGATGAAGAAATCGATCTGGAATGGGCGCGGATTCCCCATTTTTACAATGCATTCTACGTTTACAAATACGCAACCGGATTCTCAGCCGCTACAGCACTGTCACAGCAGATTCTGAAGGAAGGAACGCCTGCCGTTGACAGATATGTTCAATTCCTGAAAAGCGGGAGTTCCGATTATTCAATCAATCTGTTGAAAAAAGCGGGTGTGGATATGACTTCCCCGCAGCCGATTCGCGATGCTCTCGATGTGTTCAGAAAAAGGCTGGATGAAATGGAAAGGTTGGCTGCCGAGATTCGCTAAACGCAATTTGCAGCGTGATCAGTATTGAAACGGGCTCGCCGAAAAGGGGAGCCTGTTGCCATAAAAAAATTTTTGTATTCTACAAATTTCGACAGCTTTTTTATTTGTTTCTTAGTATGATCATGTTATGTCCATTGATAATATTAAATTTTTCTTATTTTATTATATAAAATATTATGGAAATTCGCAATTACATGGGGCTCGTACATGGTCGATGACCGGCACTGTGCTGAATTTGCTGGTCAGGGCGATAAATGGAGGAAGTTTGGGGGATTGCAATATGGGCATCGGGGGATTTATTTGCATCCAGAGATTGATGGTCAAAGGGAGACCTCCCATTCAAGGGAGTGTGTCGCATGACAGCTAATCCGAAAAAATCTTTGCGGATTTATGTTTGGACAACCTATGTGCTGTTTGGCATCTTGTTTTATTTGAATTACCGGACAATTCCAACAAGTGAATGGATCATCATCTCAACCTTTACGGGAATTGCCGTGTTGTTTGAGGTGCGGAGAATCATTCTGCCTTCAAACGAATATTTGTCTATAAGCTCACCGTTGCTGGCGACATTGGGGATGATACACGGAATATTTCCCGTACTGATCATGGTTACGTTGTTGGCGATCATACTTGTTTCCTATCGGCCGAACAAGTGGACTTCCATTACATTCAACAGCGTCCAATATGTATTTTCTATATTCGTTGCTTTATTGGGGTATCAAGCTTCCGGGGGGATTATCGGTACTTTTCACCTTGAGGATTCCTTAGCTTATCTGACTTTTGCCGTCTTGTATTTTACGACCAACACGATGCTGGTGGCCGGATACATGGCGATCGACTACAACACTACCATCCGTGAAGTGTTGACCAGACTGGTGCAAAAACAGGCGTTGCTGATTTATTTTTCATTGCTTACATTCGGTGTTCTGATGGCGGTGGTTCTGCAAGCGGAAGGATTGGCTGGGGTAATTATTTTCAGCATGGCTCTCTGGTTTGTCGGGGTGACCTATCGCGGGTATTACGAAATGTATGACCATTTCCGATCTTTGTCGATCAAGGACGAATTGACCGGTCTCTACAATCATCGCTATTTTCAAGAGAAACTGCAAGAATTGTTGAACAACAATCAGACCGTTTCCCTATTGTTGATGGACCTCGATTACTTCAAGCTGTATAACGACATGTTCGGTCATCCGCAAGGGGACGAGCTGCTGCAAGAAATGTCAAAAGTGATTATGAACCAGATTCCCCAAAACGGGTTCGCATGTCGATACGGCGGGGAAGAGTTTGCGATCCTGCTGCCCGATACAGGGCCTGATGAGGCGGTGGAAGTCGCGGAAGCAGTCCGGGTGCGGATCGCGGAACATCCGTTTTTCGGGGCTGAGCACATGCCGAAACAGCAGGTCACCATCTCCGTCGGTGTCGCGACCTATCCGGATATGGCCCACAACAAAGAAATGTTGATCATGCTGGCAGACGAAGCGCTCTATAAAGTCAAGTATTCCAACCGCAACCGGGTACAACTGTATACCTCGGTGATTGACGAATTGAAATCCAATTTCCAGTTTGGGGCGGAAGAGACGGAACTGCTGCAAACGATCCGAAGCTTTCTGACGATTATCAATTCGAAGGACCGTTACACTTACGGACATACGGAACGGGGCATGGAGTACGCAGAGGTCCTTGCGAGAAAAATCGGTCTGCCCGAAGAAACGATCAAATTTATCCGTTTTGGAGCCTTGCTGCATGATATCGGGAAAGTCGAAGTGCCTGCCGATATCCTGAATAAACGATCGCCCCTCTCGGAAGAAGAATGGGAAATTTTGAAAATGCACGTCATTTGGGGGGAAGAAATTCTTCGGCCGGTGAAGGAACTGGTTCCCTGTTTGCCGATGATTCGCCATCATCATGAACGTTATGACGGAAAAGGTTATCCTGACGGGCTGGCCGGAAAGGACATTCCGTTGGCGGCAAGAATTCTGACCGTCGTTGACAGTTTTGACGCAATGACGACTCATCGCCCCTATCAAAAAGCCAGGACCATCCCGGAAGCCATCGAGGAATTGCGCAGATGTGCCGGATCCCAGTTTGATCCGGAATTGGTCGAAACTTTTATTGAGACGGTTCAGGAATCGCATCTTGGTCAGACAAAGAAAATGGCATAATCAGGGGCATTTGCCGGATACATAGCATATCTTGTGGGAGGAGACTACTGCAGGGGGGTTGAATGCATGTATCCTTTCTTTTTTTACCCAAGCGGGCGGGAAATGCCGCAAGTTGACACGGGAATCCAAGACTATTCCAAATTCCTGGTCGATCTTGAGGAGGCCATAAATGAGGAAGCGGCCGCCATCCGTTTTTACCAAAAGCTGATGGATTTGGCACCGGATGCGGAACAAAGGGACTTTATTGAGCACGCACATGAAGAAGAGATCGAACACTTCAGGATGTTTATCGCTCTTTATCGACAACTTACCGGGCGCGAAGCGGTCGTCAGTGTCAAGGATACGGTCTTTTCCGATTACAAATCCGGCATTCGCGAAGCATTCGAACAGGAATTGGAAGCGGCGGACCTTTATCAGAAAATGTATCTGGCAACACGAAACATTGAGATCCGCGACATTTTCTTTAAATCCATGACAGACGAAATGGAGCACGCCACCAGGTTCAGCTTCATCTATCATTTATGACATCTGTTATATTGCGACCACCATCCAATTATTGGTATATAAGTAACTTATTAATAATTTACCTTGCACATGTTAGACTGTACGTATCAGATTGCTTCGGATAACGGCTTTACCCTCACAGAAATAGAAAGCGACCTGGACCATATTCATCTTTTGGTGGACTGTACTCCGCAACATTCTATTCCAAACAGGATTAAGGCTCTGAAAGGGGTCTCAGCAAGACTGCTATTCAAAGAGTTTCCAAAGGTAAAGAAGAAACTTGGGGGAGGGAATATGTGGAATCCATCCTATTTTGTCGCAACAGCAAGCGAACATACTGAAGCCCAAATACGACAGTATATCCAAAATCGGAAAGTGGGTGAAAATCATAAGAATCCATAAGGCTTACAAGTTCCGCATTTACCCTAACAAAGAACAAGCCATATTGATGGCAAAAACCATTGGGTGCAGTCGATTTGTATTCAATTACTTTTTGGCGAAGTGGAATGAGACTTACAAGGAAACAGGGAAAGGATTGACCTATAACACTTGTTCATCTGAACTTCCAAAACTAAAGAAAGAATATCCTTGGCTAAAAGAAGTGGACAGTATTGCCATTCAATCGTCTGTAAAGAACCTTGCCGATGCCTTTACCCGTTTCTTCAAGAAACAAAACGATGCACCGCGATTCAAAAGCAAGAAGAACAAAGTTCAATCCTATACAACCAAGTCTACGAACGGAAATATCGCGATTGAAGGAAACAAGTTGAAGCTCCCCAAACTTGGAATTGTGAAGTTTGCAAAGTCCAAAGAGGTTGCAGGGCGTATTCTATCCGCAACCATCAGACGCAATCCAAGCGGGAAATATTTTGTTTCGCTACTGGTGGAAACAGAGATTCATGCACTTCCCAAAACCAACCAAGAAGTCGGGATTGATGTCGGATTAAAGGACTTTGCTGTTCTTTCTCATGGTGAAGTATTTGCGAATCCGAAGTTCCTTCGTCAAATGGAGCAGAAACTTGTTCGGGAGCAGCGCGTTCTTTCCAGACGTAAGAAAGATTCATCCAATTGGAACAAACAACGAATGAAAGTGGCACGTCTTCATGAACGAATTGCCAATGCTCGCACAGATTACTTGCACAAGATTTCAACGCACATTGTCAAAAACCACGACATGATTGCGATTGAAGATTTGCAAGTATCGAATATGATGAAGAATCACAATCTGGCGAAAGCGATCAGTGAAGTGTCTTGGTCTCAATTTAGGAGCATGTTGGAGTATAAGGCTAATTGGTATGGACGGACTTTGGTAGCAGTAGGCAAAACATTCCCATCTTCGCAACTATGTTCTTGTTGTGGTTACCAAAACAAAGAAGTAAAAGACCTGAATCTTCGTCAATGGACTTGCCCATCGTGTCATGCCTATCATCACAGGGACATCAATGCCAGTAAAAACATACTTGCCGAAGGCAAAAGACTTCTTTCAGCGTAAGGTT
>JAGVBM010000241.1 GCA_020059765.1 Bacillota bacterium | reverse complement strand
CGACACAGTGAAATTAAGCGAAGAACTGTATGTCAAATCCGGCAATCAATACAGATTTCCTTTGGATCATCAGTCGCTCCTGCAAACTTCATCGCTTCAACAAATCAATCGCTTTTTGCGTCAGACCAACGACCAGTTCTATCCGGTGCTGCTGCTCGGGGAATCCGGTGTGGGAAAAGAAGCGTTTGCAAAAATGATCCAGCAAAATTCAAAACGGTCCGGTACGTTTCTTGCATTCAATTGCAGTACCTTACCCAACGGTTTAATAGAATCCGAACTGTTTGGCTACCAAGGCGGACTCTTTGGCGGTCAAGCGGAAGAATCACCCGGCAAACTTGACCTGGCGTCCAACGGCGCAATTTATTTAATGAATATTCAAACTTTGCCTCTCTCCACGCAGACGAAGCTGGTTACAGCTATCCGGGAAAAACAGTATTTCCGGGTGGGAGGTTCCCAACCAGTGCCTTTAAAATGTCAAATTGTCGCCTCCGCTTCGCCTGATTTGGAAGCAATGGTGGAGAACGGTCAGTTTATGAGAGATTTGTTTTACTCGTTTTATGTTCAATCCATTCCACCCTTACGGGACAGAAGGGAAGAACTCCCTGAGCTTTGTCATCTGTTTCTGACAGAATCAGCAAAGGTCATGGGAAAACCGGTGCCCAAGTTGTCGTCTGAAGTAATGGCCGCGCTTACCACCTACAGTTGGCCGGGGAATTTCCCGCAAATGCGGAACTTGATGGAACGATTGGTGCTGCTGTCCGACGATAAGGAATTAACACTTTCCGATTTGCCTCCCGAACTGCAATTGAAAACCTTGTCCGGCCTGGCCGAAGATTCCTTGTCGTTGACCAGTTTATCTGAAGAGATGGAGAAAACAAAAATCGAAGACGTTCTTAAGCGAACCGGAGGAAATAAGTCCAGCGCTGCCCGGCTGCTCGGCATCTCCCGCGGTTCCTTATATTACAAAATAAAACAATACGGGATCAGAGAGGATGAGCACGCATGAATAAGCCGTTTTTTCCGCCGTACGCGGCTTTGGCGATCGGGGTCGCGTCTGTTTCATCTTCGGCGATTTTTGTTAAAGTATCCTCCTCTTCCCCTGGATTGACAGCCGTCTATCGGTTGCTGTTTACAGTTGTATTAATGATCCCGTTTCTATTGGCAACCCGATCGACAGTGCGTCAATCACTAAGATCTCTGACGCAACGCGATTATCTTCTCAGTGTTCTTTCTGGAATCGTGCTTGCCTTTCATTTCGTTACATGGTTTATGTCGTTTCAATACACATCGGTTGCCAGTTCGGTTGTTTTGGTTTCTTTGCAGCCGCTCTTTACTTTTATAGGTTCGACTGTCATTTTTAAAGAAAGTTTGTCGCGCAACTCGTGGCTGGGCGGAATCTTGGCGATCATTGGCTCGGTCATAATCGGTTGGGGAGATTTCTCTTCCGGTCCAAGTGTTCTTTACGGAGATTTTCTGGCCCTGTTCTCGGCATCTTTGGTATCCGTGTATTGGCTCATCGGGCAATATGTGCGGCCACGTTCCGACTCGGGAACTTATACGTTCCTAGTATACGGCATGAGCACCGTGACCTTGTTTTTGTACGTATGGATCAGGGGTGAAAATCTGCTCTCCCCTCCACCGCTCGATTGGCTATGGTTTTTGTCTCTCGCCGTTTTCCCGACCCTGTTGGGACACTCGATATTCAATTGGGTGATCCGCTGGATACCCGCATCCATTTTGTCTGTCAGCATTCTTGGCGAAGCTGTCGGATCTTCGATCTTGGCCTATTTTGTGTTTGCTGAAGAGGTGTCCTACCAACAAGTCGTTGGCGGCATCCTTTTATTGATCGGCATTCTTGTAGTTACGATGAATCATTCCACAGTCCCCCAATCGGAAGAAGTCAGCACGATCGTTCACTAACCCCTCGAGCTGCTGCTGGAGAAGATCCGGACAATCTGACATGTTGTCCCTCCTTGATTCATATTCTGAAACAAGGGGGGAGATGAGCATGGATCGTTTTCTATCGACCATGATACTCGATTTTTTTGTCGCGCTGGGGCTGGTGCTCGGCGGTTCATTGGTGGGAGCGTTTGGGGCTCTGCTGACACATAATCCTCCCATGACGTACATGATGCGGTTTGCCGATCAATTGAAAATCTGGGCATTGGTAGCCGCCATCGGCGGCACGATGGACCCGCTGAAAGTAATCGGAGACACGATGTGGAGCGGGATTTTTGGCGGGGAATTCTCACCGGCAATCAAACAGTTCCTGCTGCTGGTGTCTGCCTTTCTCGGTTGCCAAGTGGGATATTATCTGATCAAGTGGATCGTTGAAGGACGAGGATTGTGATGCAGCGAATCGCAGGGGCGTTTCTCGTCGGAATCGTGGCGGGGGCCGCCATTACCCTGGCTGTCAAAGGTCATGATGTGGAACTGCTGTACTTGCAAATGGCGAAAGTCCGTGCGGAAAACAACCAACTGCAGGATGAGATCGACATTCTCAACAAAGACATTCTCGACAAACAACGGCAAATCGAGCGCAAAGTCCGAAAAATCGAAGTGACGGCGAAAGCGCCCGATGAGTTCACCAAACTGGCGATCACCAAGTATGTAAAAGACCGCTTGCGTACCTTGGCAGAAATGGAGCTCAGTTATTTCGAAACCCATCCGCAAGTGGTTTTCGGCTTGATTGACGGCCGCACGTTCACCTTTGAAAGGCAACCCTACCTGCTGCGCGTCGAATCGGTGGTCATTGGTGAAACCCTGCATATATGGGTCGAGGGAATCAAGCAGACTCCGACTCCTTGATTCCCCCTTCAGCTTCCGCATCCACCCGCTCTGCCGGATCAATGTCTCCGGTCTCACCCTCCGCATTCTGCTCTGACGTATCCGTCTCATGCATAACGGCACCAATGCGCACCTTGGTGGTTCCTTCCAGCTTTCCCAACTTCAGCCCTTCGATATGATAGTCGACTCTCACCAATGCAAAACCTCCAGATTGCGCAATCGCTGTTCCAATGAATGGAATTGTTCTTCCGTTTGCCGAATGCGTTCTTCCCATCCTTGCAATTGGTCTTTCACCTCCCGCAGATCAGTTTCTGTCTGCAGCAAACGATTGTCCAAATCCTGCAAGCCCGATGGCCCGGCTGCTGGCAGGTCGCCGTCATCCGTTAGCCGATTGCTTTCGGCGTTTGTCTGAATCCGTTTATCCAGTTCGTTGCCCATATGAACCCCCAAATCCAGAATTCCGTTTTGAATGTTCTCGACGGTTAAGTTTTGAATATGGTACTCGATGCTTCCAAACCTTGATTCGTCGCGCAGTTTTTTCAGTTCTTCCTCCAGGCGTACCATACGATCCTTTAAAAGAAGAATTTCTTGATACCAATCTGCTTGGATGGCCGACCACCTCCTCGAAACAAGATCGACCCGGTTTTACCGATGAACCTCCGCCGACTCACTCAAAATCAATCGACAAGTAGTTGTTCTTCCCTATTCCTTTGCTGCCTTCGTCTTTGATCATACGCACTTCCAGCAATCCTTGCCGATAGGAGGCTCTTGCTTTGTTGGCAATGACACGCACCGGAAGCGGGATGTCCCGCTCAAACGCACCCCGTTGCCGTTCCGTTAAGTGAAACTGGTCCTCCGCTACTCCGGAGTAGCGAATGGAGTATTGTCCTCTCACGTATAACCGATAAGGTTCGACCCCCACCTTGACGTCACTGCTCCGTTCCAAACCGGGAATTTCGAATACGGCGATCAGCTCATTTCTGGTCTGGTACAGATCGGTGCGCGGATTCTTGGAATCCTGCCAGTTCCACATATTTTGAAACTGGGAGAAATCCGGACCCATCCCCGGTATATTGGGTGAATTGGGCACATTTGACATGTTGGCGGGGTTTGGCATGACTCGTTTCATGAAATCTTCGCCAAACATCTTTTGCAATTGTTCCCCCATCTGCCCCAACTGGCGCAAAGAATTCATCATATTGTGATCCATTCTCCACGACCTCCTGTCAATACCCTATGCCCATTCTTCCCGAAAGGTGCCATTTGCCCCCGCCGTCGCAACTCCCTGCAAACAGGTTCGGATTGCCTCGGCAATCTGTGGGTGTCCCGCATCGTTCGGATGAACCAATCTGCAGCACGCGTCATTAACTGTATATATAGAAAACAAGTGCATTTCACTTTGACGTGAACGGAGTATGATGATGTTTCCCTGGCAAACACCTCTATCCCTGTCAAGCCTGGCGGCCCAAATTGCCAATTGGAATGCCCGCATTGTCGCCGCGATTCCCCCGATTCCGCCCGAGTTGAAAGAGCTTGACCCGCAGCTGATCCACTACCTGTCCGGCCGCAAACAGGTTTTTACCGATTTCCGGTTTGCAGCCGAAAAAATGGCCTCCGGCATTTTGCAATCCGGTTACTGGCTGCTGTTTCAACTGGAACCGGACGTCTGGCGGCTGCTGCAATTAACGCTGCACGAAGTGGAGGAATTGCTGCCTGTACTGAGTCAATTGACGAAAGAATTTCCGGAAGCGGCAGTCGTATTTCATCCATTGCGGACAACATTGGAACAAGTCAGACAGGAAATGAAATCTTCAAGCCCAGGAGGTGAATGGGGAAGTGAGACAGGTGCGGAAAGCTCGTCCTTTGATATTTCGCAAACGGAAAGAAACGGATGATTCGTTTTTGGTTTCGAGCACAATGCAGATCATGGGTCAGGTGTATAAAGATTCCATCGGTACCCCACTGACGGAACGTTTTGTCCGAGATCAACTGAACACCAGTCAGGAAACGGTGATTGTGGAACGAGTGAACAAACCGATCGGCTATTACAATTATTCGCTCTATTCGCCGGAACGCGCTTATTTCGGCGCCTTGATCCTGCTGCCCGACGCTCAGGCGAAAGGGATTGGCAAGCAGGTTCTCAAGCATTTCGAAAACCAGATGCAAAGCCGCGGCATCCGAACAATCGAGGGGCATGTCCAAACGGCCAACAGCCGGGCCATCGTGTTCTGGCTGAAAAACGGGTTTCGGATCGTCGATATGCCGATGCGCGGCCTCTTGGCAGTCGAAAAGGAACTTTCCCCGCTTCCAAAACTATGATTGCGGCACTCACCCGGGGAGTGCAAACGACCTTCCGCCGCGAAGGCCGTTTGCTCGTTTCCCCTGCCCGGCTATTACCCGAACAATCCGGGAAATCCGCCAAAACCGGGTCTTGACAATCCTCCCCATCCCGTTCCCGGCCCCCCGAAACCGAAGGAACCTGTACCGCCTGGCCATCCATAGCCCAATCCGCCGCCAGGACCTCCCATTCCCGGTACTCCTCCCCAACCGGGACCTGCAAAAGGAGCTCCCATTCCAGGGCCGCCAAATCCGGGGCCGCCAAATCCGGGGCCACCCCACCCCGGTGCTCCAAATCCGGGAGCTCCTCCGAATCCAAACCTCCCTTTTCCGCCTATACCCAATATTGAAAGAAGCGGAAGCAAAAAAAATACCTGCTCTCCGTCAATGCTTCCCGGCTTGTCGGCCGTCGCAGTTTCCAACCAAATTCCTTCCCTTGTTGCCTGTTTCACGATTCCCTTATATTCTTTGTTTGTGCGTGTTTGAATGCGGACCTGTTTTCCAACAAAAGTTTTTGCTTTTTGATACGAAACGCTCATCTGTTGTCCTCCTCCCACCTATCTTTGTTATCCTACGGTAAACATCGCTGCGAATCGTTCCGCTCCCGCTGGTTTTTCCAAAATTAAACTCTCTTCCCATAAATATTAGGTTTTTGCCAAGTATCGATTTTGCTATGCTAGACATGCCGAAACTTCCAAAACAATTCGAAGTGCGGGGGAGATTTTTACAGAACGGCTCACATGCCTTTCTGTTTGGGGTGAATCGCGTCTCTTGCGTAGGGTTGTATCCTCAATCCGAATCCGACAACTAACCTCGCAGGCTACAAAAAGGAGTTTGAGTGATGAAACTGACAATCAACAAAACGTTGGCTGCCCTTGCTTTGGGGTTTGCCGTCACCTCTCTGTCTTCACCGGTCTTGGCCGCGTCTTACCAGGTGCAGCCTGGCGATTCCCTGTGGAAAATTGCTCGTGCCCATCAGATTTCCCTTGCCTCCCTGCAAGCGGCAAATCCGAACCTTGACCCTTACAATTTGCAAATTGGACAAGCAGTTCAATTGCCGGGTGCCGGTAAATATAAGGTGACAGATGGCGAAACCTTTTGGACCATCTCACGGAAATTGAACATTCCGCTGGCGGATCTTCTGGCAGCCAACCCGCACATCGACCCGCAAAATCTCTATCCGGGCATTGTCTTAAAACTGCCTGTTGCGAACCCGGCACCCGTCGCCGCCGATTACACTGCTGCGCCGCAGTCGACAGTCACTACCGCTTCCGGCCAGTCCGTGTCCTACAGCCGGGTCATTTCCGCCAAAGCGACAGCGTATACCGCTTCACCGCAATCAAACGGTTCATGGGGAGCGGTCGATTATTACGGAAATCCTCTGAAACTGGGAACCATCGCCGTCGATCCGTCCGTGATTCCGTTGGGTTCCAAACTCTATGTAACGGGATATACTTTTTCCGGATTGCCGGCAGGCGGCATGACCGGCCAAGCCACCGATATCGGAGGCGCCATCAAAGGAAACCGGATCGACATTTTTGTACCGACTACCGATGCGAAGGCAAGTCTGTTCGGAATCCAGAATGTCAAAATTTATATCCTGAAATAACAACAGGTGGTTACAAAAAACCCGTGCGAAATGGGAATAACCGCAAGCCATTGCGGAATCCCCGATTCGTCACGGGTTTTTCTCCTTTGAATTTCCTCGTGTTTCCTCGTGTAAATCTGTATCTGAATTCGAACACTAGCCCTCAGAGACATCAAATCATTCACAGGCATACAGAACGAGGTGAACCGATGTTAAACGTGCCGAACGCTTTGACGCTTCTCCGGTTTCTGCTGATCCCTGTCTATTTTTTTCTTTACTTTTCGGATTATGCTTCCGGCAAACAGTTCGCTTTCTCGGTTCTTCTGCTGGCCGGATTCACCGATCTGGCGGATGGGTTTATTGCCCGAAAATATAACTTGATAACGAAAATCGGATCGATCCTCGATCCGTTGGCCGACAAACTGACAATCCTCTCTGTTATTGTCTCTTTTGTCATTTCCGGCATGATCAGTTGGCAGCTGGCAGCCCCCTTTTTGATCCGTGACGCCGGCATGATTATTGCGGCAGCCTTTATTCTGCACCGCAAAAACAAGACGGTTCCGGCGAATATTTACGGCAAACTGACGACGTTATTCGTTTACGTCTCATTTATATTGATCATCTTTAAAATTCCGGTCGGCAAACTGTTTCTAAACGGAGCCATCATCTTTTCTTTTATTACCAGCGCCATTTATTTCGTTGTATTTAAAAGGTCGAATCACATCTTGCAAACCGAAAGGTGAGAACACAAAATGGAACTGTCTCCTCAACTGTATCATCTGTTCGTCAGACCTCGATGGGTAACCAAAATGTACGTCTCGAACATCATTGGATCGCGCTTTGACTTCAACAATAAAAACGTGTTGGATTTCGGCTCTGGAATCGGATCGAGCAGTTGGCTGTTCAATCCTGAGAATTATGTGGGAATCGAACCTGATACCAAAAGAGTGGCCTATGCTCGCCGTTTGTATCCCGGGTACCAGTTTCACGTTCTTGAGAAAAACCGGCTGCCAGTTGCAGACCAATCCGTCGATTACATCTTAATCATTGCGGTCCTGCACCATATTCCGCTGAAAGAGCTGCCCGCTTATTTGGAGGAATTTCACCGGATCCTAAACCCCGGAGGAAAGATTCTGGTCATGGAACCCTGTTTCTTTCAGCATTCCAGGTTCAACAATTTGTTTATGTCTTTTTTTGACAAAGGAAAGTATATTCAGAGCGAAGACGGTTATCTGAATGTGTTCGGCAATCACCGATATCAGGTGGAAAAGCTTAAGCAATTCAAAAAGATGTTTTTGTACAACGAACTTTTTTTCTCAGCCGTTCCAAAATGATCCCCAACCAAATTATTCAAGATCACCATCGCTTAATGAGAAGAGCCATCAAGACCGGCAGCACAATCGTAACGAAGGCCGCCAGCATTTGCAGCCAGATCCCCCGGCGGATTCCCCGCAGTTGAAACAAAATTCCTTTGCGCAAGATCCATTCGCCTGCCAGCACACAGCCGATTGCCCATAAAAATCCAAACGCAAAAGCCATGTTTGTTCGCTCCTTTTATGCGACGTTTGATCAGTGCATAACGCGATCAGTGCATCACGTTTAATGCCCGGGGATGAATCATAATTTTACCCGGGGTTGGGCCTACCATCTCCCCATCTCCATGCATGGGGACGACAGGATCGGTCAGGACTTGCACAACCTTTCCGCGCAAACACAGGACATTTCGATGAAGGATGTGTTTGCCGGAAAAAACGGAAGGAAACAGCTTTAACAGCTCCATGCGGGACATGTTATGCACAACGCAGATATCGAGCCATCCATCATCATGCAAGGCATCCGGACATATTTTCATACCGCCGCCATAAAATTTGGAATTGCCGATCGCAACCAGCCAACAATTGTGGAAAATGGCGGTTCGACCGTCAACCTCCAAATGCAGCGTAAAGGGCTGAAAGGTAACAAGAAGTTTTAACATGCTGAGCACATATCCAATCGTTCCGGCCCTCTTCTTCCATGATGTCCGGTTGATATCCTCGGCAATGGCTCCGTCAAACCCAATTCCGACGGCTCCGGCGATGTACATTCCGTTTAATTCCATTAAATCAATTTGTTTTTCAGTTCGGTTCCCCAGTTTTTTTACTGCCGAATCGAGATTTTGCGGGATCTCCAACATCCGGGCCAGATCGTTTCCCGTCCCCGTTGGCAATACTCCAAATATGGTGTTTCGACCGGCAATTCCATTGACCACTTCATTCACTGTACCGTCACCGCCCACCGCAATTACGTGCGAGTAATGTTCCGCAGCGTGTCTGGCAATTTCGACAGCCTCTTTTGGTTTCGAAGTAAAATGAACTTCATACTGCAGTCCGTATTTTTGCAAGCAGCGTTGCAGTTTTGGCCAACGTTTTTTTGTTTTTCCTTTGCCGGCGTACTCATTTACAATCAGCAACGTTTTCATTCTTATCTTGGCCTCCGGTGGATTTTGACTCAAGGTTTGGCGGTTCCATCATCCACATAGAGGGTTTTCAAACCGCCTGCAAGTACATACTCCTGAACTGTTCTATGCACGGCTCCTCTTCACAAAGCTGAAGATCGGGGTCGTTTACTTCTTTTCCGCAAATGATGCAAACTATTCCGTTGGTTGCAGGCAACAGGTTGTCCAACCTACATTCCTCCTGAGTGGCAGTTATTGATATATTCCAGTTTGTGAAACTTAATCCGTCTCTATTCCCAAATATTTCAATGTTTTGTTTTTTTATGCGAGTAACGGGAAATACTTTCTGTGTATGGAAATCCAATTACTAGTCGATCAGGAGGGCAGCACATGGCAAGCTATGCTTTTTCAGGGGAATTGCAGAATTCTTTTCAACAATGGTTTGCGGAGGGCCTGCATCGGAAACTCTCGTTCAATGGATATCAGTCGGCTGATCCATCCCAAGAAAATATTCGTTTGGTGTTGAATTTCGCGGAACCCGCGTCTCCGCGCCCTTACCGCCGCAAAGCGCAAGCAACATACGTCGTATCCATCGTTGAAACCGATGAAATGCCGGATCAGGTTCTGAAAGCCGGTTATCCGCTCTTAATTCGTTCACTGTCCAACTTATTGATCTACCTCGTCCGAACTCCCGAATCGTTGGATACGTATTTTGTGACGCTGGAACAAGGATATTATCATGTTCCTTATCAAATTGGCCGGGAAGACGCCTACTTTGAGCAAATCTTCCAGCGGCTGGAACCCCTTGCTTCTTCCAACCTGATTATTAACAATGATTTTCATCCGGATCTTCCTGAAGATCTGTGGGAAGGAGATCCAGTGACCGAACAGATCCGGCAAGCAGGCCGGAAAATTGAAGCGATGAACTTGTGGCCCGCTCCATTTCCTATTCAGGACATTTTGCCGAGTGAGGATTTTCGCCATGTGAAACGATTGTATGGAATCGGCGGGCTCAGCTATGGGAATTTAAGCGCCCGCAGAGAAGACAGCCAGTTTTGGATGAGCGGCAGCGGGGTTAACAAGGGGGATCTGAAGACGATCGGTCAGGACATTCTCTTGATCAAAGAGTTTGATTCCAACCGCAACACCATGCTCTTGAGTGTTCCTCCGCAAATTCAACCGCGACGCGTGTCCGTCGACGCCATCGAGCATTGGATGATCTATACTGAACACCCGCAAGTCGGGGCGATTGTTCACATTCATGCCTGGATGGAAGGGATTCCTTCGACTCAGGTCAATTATCCTTGCGGCACAGTCGAGCTGGCGAAAACAGTGGCGGAACTTGTTCGAGAGTCAGACAATCCTTCCCGCGCGATCATCGGCCTCAAAAATCACGGGTTGACCATCACCGGTCACGACTTGGACGATATCTTTGAACGAATCGATGGCCGAATCATTCCCCAAGTGCCGATGACTTGAACACTCTGCATAAGAATCCAATTGAGAAATGCCCGGTCTTAGGACCGGGTTTTTGCATGAAAACACGTTAAACATGCTCCAACAGCCAATTCACGATGTGTTTATAAACAAGTTCCTTCTTGTTGTCCTGCAACAGTCTATGATTTGAATGAGGAAATAAAATGCACTTTTTGTCTTTAACCTGTAAAAAATCGTGAAATTCTTGAACAGAAGCCGGATCAACTAAGGAATCATCCTCACCGCATAAACATAATACCGATATTTGAAAATCATTCAATTTACTGAATGATCGAGATCCGTTGCTGAGCAATTCAGTAAACCAACGTGCGGAATATTGATTTGTCGATAAAGGATCCATTTCTTTCAGGGATGAGGACGGTAACAACGAAAGTTTTGCCAATACGTGATGCCATTTGTTCAAATCGACACTCAGCCTCGGAGTAATCCGAGATAAGACATGTGATGCATGATCTATATATTTCGGGATCTGCAGGTTAATTCTTAAAGCCGGTGCTGACAAAACAGCTCCCCGAATAAAGGTTTTCCGTTCCTGTCCATAACGAATCGCGATTGTCCCTCCAAGACTATGCCCCAACAAAAATAGGGGAAATTGCGGATGCAATTTCCCTATAAGTTGGAGAAACGCTTCAAGATCATCCAAATATTCATCAAATGAATTTACGTGACCCCGCTGACCGGTTGATTGACCAAAGCCGCGAAGATCCATTGCATAAAAAGCAATGTGATGCTGCAAACAATATCTTCCCAAGTCTGAAAATTGGCCTGAATGTTGTCCGGCTCCATGAATCATTACCAGAATGAGCTGTACATTCATTGGAAGTAATGAACGATAGAAAAGTTCCGTATTCGAATTGGCACGAAATCGGTTCCCGATTTCCCAGGTGGATAATTGTTGAGGCAAAACGAATTT
>JAGVBM010000121.1 GCA_020059765.1 Bacillota bacterium | reverse complement strand
ACGGAACAACAATCTCAAATCCAGTTCACAGATGTCTCCGAATCGAGATGGTCCAGGTCTTACATTGACGCTTTGGCTGGAGCCGGGCTGATTAAAGGAGAAACGGTTGGCGGCAAAACGTATTTTTACCCTGAGAGAACCATTACGCGGGAAGAAGCGGTTACCATTATTGGCAGATCTCTTCATGTTGCCGACGTGGACATTTCGGGCGCCGGAGAACCGTTTCCTGATTTCAGCAAGGTTCATGATTGGGCCAAACCTTCCGTAGCCGTTCTTTACGGTCAAAAATGGATCAGCGGCTTTGATGACGGCCTCTTTTACCCACAGAACACCTTAACCCGCGGGCAAGCGGCGAAAATTATCTCGAAGTATGCAGGATTGTAAGGCAGAACAGTTACCCCATACCATGATGATCGTGGTATGGGGTATTGCTTATTTGCTTCCAACAGCAGGAAGTGCGTCTCGATCCGTTTGCAAAAGCGCCCGAAACCGCCAATACAGATAAACGGCGCGGATAGCCAGATCGATCGCGATCGACAGCCAGATTCCGGCAATCCCCATTTGCAGGTGAATCCCCAGGAGATATACGCCGACGACCCTGACCAGCCACATGCCGACGGCGGTGCTGTACATGGGACTTTTGGTGTCGCCCGCTCCCTGCAGCGCACCTGCAAGAACCAGACCGACAGCGAGGGCGGGTTGGGCGAAGGCGTCGATGCGCAGGGCGGTCACCACCATGCCGATTACATCCGGCTGTGTCGTGAACCAGGTGGCCAGCCAGGGCGAGAGAACGAACAAGAGAATTCCGGCGATCGACATGAACAGCATGGCGATTCCGGTGGTCAGCATTCCGTACTGATAGGCGTCTTTTGCCCGCTGCGCCCCGAGATGCTGGCCGACGAGAATCGTTGCCGCTGCGGCCAGGCCGTAACCTGGCATATAGGAGAAAATCTCAATGTTTCCGGCAATCGTATGAGCCGCGTAGGTTTCTGTGCCGATGCGAACGATCAGTCCAAAATACAGGACTTGTCCCAGTCGCATGATCAACCGTTCGGCAGCGGCCGGCGCCGACAACTGCAGCAGCGGAAGCACAGAGGTCCCCGGCTCCCGTTCTGTACGCAGGAGGGAAAAGGCGACTGCCGAACGGCGAATGGCTTGGTAAAGGGCGATTGTACCGGCCAAACGAACGATAACGGTAGCCCAAGCGGCACCGGTAAGACCGAAACCCTCCCAGGTTCCCAGCCCGAAAATCAGGACATAATCCAGTGCAATATGCAGCAGGTTGATCCAGACGCTCACCTTCATCGGCGTTTTCGTGTCGCCGTTGGCTCGCAAAATGCTGCCAAAAGTAAACATCAGGGCTATCAGCACAGAGGGAACGGCGACAATTCGGAAATAAGTGACACCCGATGCCAACACGTCCGGTTCCGCCCCCATCAAGCGCAGCAGCGGTTCTGCAAAAAACAGGGTGATGAGCCCGAATACGAGGCCTGCCAACACCGAGAGGATGGTCGCTTGTTTGGCAAGGATTTGCGCCTTTTCTTTCTGACCGGCGCCCAATTCCCGGGCAATCAATGAGGTGGTGCCCACGCCAATTGCCATAAAAATCGCGATGTAAACGGCTAAGACGGCATTGGCCACACCGACTGCCGTGACTTCTGCCAACCCGAGTTTGGCGACAAACAGAGTATCGACAAAACCGACCACCGTTTGCAGGATATTTTCAATCATGGCCGGAACGGCCAAAGACAGAATGATGCCGACTTTTTGTCTGGCGGTGACTGCAGGCAGCGCAAGCAGATCCTGTTTCATAGAGTCCCCCTAGCGGATGTACTGATCCAGCGCTTTGTTCAGTTCCAACAATACCAATTCTTCGTTCCCATGGCGGGCGGCATCGACGACGCAGCTTTCCAAATGATCTTTCAAAATCAGTTTGGCGGCGTTATCCAAAGCTTTGCGTACAGCCGCAATTTGCAGCAGAAGATCGGGACAATCCCGTCCCTCTTTGGTCATTTCCTTAATAGCACGGACATGGCCTTCGATTTTGGCCAGCCGATTGACAACCTGCTGGCGATGTTTGTGCGGGTGATGGTGATTGTGCGAATGATCCTGATGATGCGAATGACTGTGATTCTGCGGATGATCGTGTCCTTCCACTGTCGTGCAGCCCCCTCGGTTTGATTTCCAATTCATTATATCCCCCCCGGGGGGATAATGGAATCAAAAAATCTCGCAAGGATCCCTTGACATTCATATGTCGAATGAGTATGATACACTCAAATTAGCTCTAATAGAATCGTGTTAGATCCGGTGAAGGGAACAAGTAACAAGGGTCTTACCTGACCAGAGAGAAGATGCCTCGGCTGAAAGCGTCTTTGCAGTGTATCCTTGCGAATGACATCCTGGAGGACCTCCGTGAAACGGCGAACAGGAGTAACGGGAAGGCGCGGACCGGGCGTTATCGGTGAGCGGGAGCGAAAGCTCCAAGTAGGGTGGTACCACGGGTGGATATGCAATCTCTCGTCCCTGACAGGATCGTATTGTCAGGACGGGAGATTTTTTATATGGAGGGATTGCAATGTTTACGAACAAACCGAGGGGAACGCAGGACATTCTGCCCGGTGAAGTGGAAAAATGGCAGTTCGTTGAAAAAGTGGCACGGGACGTATGCCGTCGTTTCAATTATCAGGAAATCCGCACGCCGATTTTTGAACATACGGAATTGTTTGCACGCGGAGTCGGGGAGACCACGGACATTGTCGAAAAAGAGATGTACACCTTTACGGATCGCGGCGAACGAAGCTTGACGCTGCGGCCGGAAGGAACGGCCGGGGTCGTCCGTTCCTTTGTTGAGAATAAGCTGTACGGGCTGCCGCAGCAGCCGACCAAACTGTATTACATCGGGCCGATGTTCCGTTATGAACGGCCGCAGGCAGGACGGGACCGCCAGTTTGTGCAGTTCGGCATCGAATCGTTGGGGTCGGATCAACCGAGTGTCGATGCCGAGGTGCTGGCATTGGCCATGACATTTTTGACGGAAGTCGGGGTTCGGGATCATTCCCTGGAGATCAATTCCGTCGGATGCCCGACGTGCCGCCCTGTTTATCGGGAACATTTGATGCACTATCTGGCGGACAAAAAGGATGAACTTTGCAAAGATTGTCAAAGCCGCTATGAACGCAATCCGATGCGCATTCTTGACTGCAAGGCGGATCGTGACAAAGTGCAGGACGCGCCGGTCATGATCGATCATTTGTGCGACGCCTGCCGGACCCATTTTGACCGGTTGCAAGAGCACCTCGACGATTTCGCCATTCCGTACACCGTCAATGCGCACATCGTTCGCGGACTTGATTACTATACGAGAACCGCCTTTGAAATCATTGTCGACGGTTCGACGATTATCGGCGGAGGCCGTTACAACGGATTGGTGTCCGAATTGGGCGGACCGGAAACGGCGGGGATCGGTTTCGGCTGCGGTGTCAGCCGGGTGTTGATCACCCTCGACAACCAGAAAGTCGAATTGCCGTTGGAACAGACACTGGATGTCTATGTGGTGGCCTTGGGGGAAGCGGCGGACCGGAAAGCGGTGTCCTTGCTGCAGGAAATGCGGGTGGCCGGATTGTCTGCCGAAAAAGATTATCTGGCGCGAGGAATGAAAGCCCAATTGAAATCTGCGGACCGCTTACAGGCCAAACAAGTGGTGATTCTCGGGGACGATGAACTGGCGCAAGGTGTTGCAAACGTGAAAGATATGGCAAGCGGCGAGCAAATTGCCGTTCCATTGCCTGAACTGACAGAGAAACTGCAGATGAGGAAGGGATAAGAGATGTCAGAACAAGCCAAGGGGATTTCGCTGTTCCGCACGCACAACGCGGGGGAACTGCGAATGGGAGAAGCCGGACATGAGGTAGTGTTGAGCGGTTGGGTACAGCGCCGCCGCGATTTGGGAGGGCTGATTTTTATCGATTTGCGCGACCGCAGCGGATTCGTGCAGGTCGTTTTCAACCCGGATCATTCGTCGCCGGAAGTCATGGCGCTGGGGGACAAGCTGCGCAACGAGTATGTACTGTCGGTCAAAGGAAAAGTCATCGCCCGGGAACCGGGAACTGTCAATGCAAAGATTCCGACCGGTGAAATCGAAGTCCAGGCGATGCAGGCGGAAATCCTGAACGCCGCCAAAAATCCGCCCTTCTACATCCAGGACAATGTGGATGTGGATGAAATGGTGCGGCTGAAATACCGCTATCTGGACCTGCGCCGTTCGGAGATGCAGCAGACATTCATTCTCCGCCACAAGGCGGTTCAGTTTATCCGTTCGTTTCTCGACCGAAACGAGTTTCTCGATATTGAAACTCCAATGCTGACCAAATCGACGCCGGAAGGGGCGCGCGATTATCTCGTGCCTAGCCGGATGCACCCGGGCGAATTTTATGCGCTGCCGCAATCGCCGCAATTGTTCAAGCAGTTGCTGATGGTGTCCGGTTTTGAACGGTACTACCAAGTGGCCCGCTGTTTCCGGGACGAAGATCTGCGCGCCGACCGGCAGCCGGAGTTTACACAGGTGGATATTGAAATGTCTTTCATGCCGCTGCAGGAGTTCCATGACTTGATGGAAGAGATGATGGCCGCGCTGTTCAAGGAGACGCTTGGCGCGGATATTCCTCGTCCCTTCCAGCGACTCACCTACAAAGAAGCGATGGACCGCTACGGTTCCGACAAACCGGACGTGCGCTTCGGTCTGGAACTGAAAAATATTTCCGAGATTGCCGCGACCTCCGCTTTCAAGGTGTTTGCGTCAACGGTGGAAAACGGCGGGGTCGTCAAAGGAATCAACGCGAAAGGGTGCGCTTCCTACAGCCGCAAGCAGATCGATGAACTGGAAGCTTTTGCGAAACGGTACGGGGCCAAGGGACTGGCCTGGATGGCCTTTACGGAAGAGGGCCTCAAATCGCCGATCGGCAAATTTTTAAACGAGGACGAAATCGAATCGATCAAACGGATGATGGAAGCGGAAACGGGCGACCTTCTGCTGTTTGTGGCGGATAAAGAGAAAGTGGCGAATGATGCCCTGGGCAATCTGCGTCTGAAGCTTGGCAAAGACCTGGACCTGATTGCGGAAGGTAGCTTCAGGTTCCTGTGGGTGACCGAGTTCCCGCTGCTTGGCTACGACGAGGAAGCGGGCCGCTGGGTGGCGGAACATCATCCCTTTACCATGCCGATGTGGGAAGACATCGACAAGTTGGAAAGCGATCCCGTCAGCGTACGGGCGCAAGCTTATGACATGGTGCTCAACGGATATGAAATCGGCGGCGGTTCGATGCGGATTTTCCAACGGGACATTCAGGAGAAGATGTTCAAAGCTCTCGGTTTCACCATGGAAGAAGCGTACGACAAATTCGGCTTCCTGCTGGACGCCTTCGAATACGGCGCACCGCCGCACGGCGGAATCGCCTTTGGTCTCGACCGGATCATCATGATCATGGCGGGCCGCCAATCGCTCCGCGATACGATCGCCTTCCCGAAAACCCAATCGGCCAGCGATCCGATGACGCAAGCTCCGTCCGAAGTGTCGGCGCGTCAACTGGAAGATCTGCATATCCGTTTGGGACAAGATGTGGAGACGGTCACGGGAAAAGAGTGAAAGTTCTGCTGCATGTCCGGCGTATCGCGCTGCTCATTCTGTCCCTCTTTCTGCTGACAGCCTGTGCGGCGCCTGTTGTTGACAGCGGACCGAATTTTTCTTCCCAACAACAGTTGGACAGTCACTATGAGAAACATGTCGTGCAGCAAAAAGAATTCGGGACGATCAGCAAAGAAGAGTATTTGAAGCGCGCCCAGCAACTCGTCAAATCCCCGCCGGGCGGGAACATCCTGGTCCAAACAAGATCCAACGGAGACCGATTATTCTATGATAAGCAAACAAACGAGTTTGCCGTCTTGTCGGAGAAAAAGGTGATCAAAACCTTTTTCAAACCGAAAGACGGAGTGGAATATTACAATCGACAGTAAATCAAGCGGCAGTAAATCAAGCGACTGTGCAGAGGTGAAATCAGATGGCGCATGTATGTCCGGTTTGCGGATACGATGGATTGCAAGAAACTGCTTACGACAAGGATGGGAATCCCTCCTATGAGATTTGCGCTTGCTGCGGGTTCGAATTTGGTTTTGACGATGAAAGCGAAGGGGCGTCTCACAAGGAGTATCGACAAAAGTGGCTGGAAGACGGAGCCAACTGGTTTTCCCATGATCGCAAGCCGGATTCCTGGAACCTGCAGGAACAGTTGCGGCGAATCGGTGCGGTTTGGCCGCCGGAAAGCAACTAATTGAGATGTGTTAGGTCAGATAGCAGTCTGCCAATAAATTGTTAATTTTCTCCAACTTTCTTCCGCAATTTTTCCACAAACCTTCGCTATCGTAAAAAACGGGGCAAAACCGTTTCTTGTTCCCCCATTCGAAACGATACGAGGAGGTGCAACATATGCGCGACATGGCACAAAGTATGCATATGGTTTTTGTCTATCTGCCGATTGGATTGCTGGCAGTCAGCGTGCTGCTTGACTTGGCGGCTGCGCCCTTCAAACAACCAAAACTGCATGCTGCCGGTTTGATTCTGCTGTGGATCGGCACACTGGCTGCGCTCGCATCCTATTTCACGGGTCCAGGGGTCCGCGATTCTTGGCACGGGAATAACGAACTGTTGGTGCAGATCGCTCTAATCATCTTGGGACTT
>JAGVBM010000195.1 GCA_020059765.1 Bacillota bacterium | reverse complement strand
GGTCAATTTCACCTCGTTAGGGGTGAGTACCCAAGAATCCCCCACCTGAACGGCAACGCCGTAGGTGGATGGAGTGTTCAATGTTCTTCCTGTCACTGAACGCTTTGCGGATAAAAGAAAAGTGGCGGATAAGATTGTAAACATCCATTCCAAGGTAAAGGGGGTCACGATATGCAGCGAAGCGGATTGAAAGCGTTGCTGGCTGTACTATTGGTCCTGTCAGCTTACGCGGCAGGTTTTCGAAACGGCAAATACAGTGACTGGATTGCCGGTTCGGAGCCTCCCATGCCGATCGTAACAATCGATGGAAAGAGCATCGAAGTGTTCCGCGGTTCCTATACCTGGTCGGAAAAGCCCGGCCTCTTTGCCTGGCATGGCAAGTCGGTCGCTGTTGACATGATTGCGCCGGAAGAGATGATCAGGCTTAAGAACATCAAAGCGTCACTGGTATCGCCGGACGCTGCCATTAACAGCACGTTTCCGAAAGAAGCGAAGGGTGCCCTGCGGGAGTTTCATATTTCGCGAAGGGACAATCAACCAGGCATCGGGCAATATTCTTCGACGATACCGAAAGAAACAGGAACGTACATTTATCATATCGACACCGAATGGGGCGGGGATCAAGGAACGGCTTCCTATTTTTTTGTGGTGGAAGTGCGTTGATGCCGCTGCCAAGTGACAAATAGAGTCAATGTTTCAGATGGTAGAATCAGGAGGGGGTTGAATATATTTCTGTTTGAATTATGTAAACTTCTTATGTAAAATGATTGCAAGGTACCTGTTCAGGTACTCATGTTTGTTTCTTATCCTCTTTATATGTGAAACTCGGCACAAGGTTTGCCGGGTTCTTTTTTTATCTCGGATCTATTTTTGGTCGATAGGAATTTATAATTTTTCTCCAATCGACATAAGTGCAACGAGGGTCCCCGCCCAAATGCTTGCATTTGGGCGGGAAGAACTTTGGCTTGCCTGCGCCAGATGCTTGGCAAAGCCAAGTTTTCATTAAAATTTGCTTGAAAAATCAATTGGTGCTATGTACGACTTCGTAAATCTCCAGCTTGGAACCGGTTGCGGCGGATTGCCCGGTACGGCGTTCATCATGGGCGCGCCGAAAAGCTTCGCTCTGTGTCCACGCTTCAAAGGCTTCTTTTGTTTCCCATTTAGTATAGACGATCTGTTTGTCTTCAGCCGTTGAATCGAGGAACATGAATTCCACGCAGCCGGGGACTTGCTTCATGTTGTCGGCACTTTTTGCAAACAGTTCCTTCATTTTGTTCTTGCCTTCCGTAGGTACTTGCAAAACGTTCATGACCACGTACATATCGATCGGCCTCCCTTTGCATGATAGTTGGTTTCATTCTAACCTTACCATAACATACACCCTCCCGATGCACGAGAGGGTGTCTATTGCCATAGGGTGTTTATGTCAAGGGAATTATTTAGAAAATGCGGACAGCATCCAAACGTGTTTCTCCAATTGGGTGTGAATGGCCAGCAGCATGTCGGCGGTCGTTTGATCGTTTGCCTGTTCGGCGATCCGCATGCCGTCCTTAAGTTCGGAGATGAGAGTGGTGTAATCATTGACAAGCGCCGAAACCATCTGTTCCGCCGATTCATTGCCCGCAGCCTCTTGTACACTGGCGGTTGCCAAAATTCCCTGAAGGGTGGCAACCGGCTGCCCCTGCAGGGCAAGCACCCGTTCTGCAAGTTCATCGATATGCAGCGCCGCTTCGTTGTATAGTTCCTCAAATTTGGCATGCAGCGTGAAAAACTGCTGCCCTTTCACAAACCAGTGATAATTGTGCAATTTGACGTACAACACCAGCCAATTGGCGATTTGCCTGTTGAGCAGGCTCACGATATCATTCATGTAATGATCTCCCCGCTTCCATTTTTTTCGTCCTGCAGCTTAGAATGCACTTTTATAGAATGCACTTTTTTGCAATCGTCTATGTTTGCACATTACGGATCTAAACAAGTACAATAGGGTTAATTGTTGAAATGCAGGATAGGTTGAAATGTAAGAATGAAAGAGGGATTCGAATGGCTGACGTAAGGTTTATCCAATATCCAACGTGCACAACGTGCCGCAACGCGAAACAATATCTGGAATCGCAAGGGTTGTCTCTTGAGATTCAACATATCGTTGAACAGACGCCTTCCAAGGAAGAACTGAGAAGTCTGGTTGAGCGAAGTGGTCTTGACATCCGCAAATGGTTCAACACCAGCGGGCAAAAATACCGGGAACTTGGCTTGAAAGACAAACTGAAGACCCTAAGCGAAGAGGAGATGCTGGATCTGTTGGCTTCTGACGGCATGCTGATCAAACGTCCGATTATCATCAGGGGCAACCGGGTGACAATCGGTTTCAAACAGACAGAAGTCGACAAGGTGTTGCAGGGATGAAGGAACTGACGATGGTTCGGCGCACGAAACTGCCGAATGGCTTGACGATACTCACCGAACAGACGCCCCAGTATCGCGGAGCGGTGGCCTTGTTTCGCTATGCGGCGGGTTCCGCCTTGGAGGGAATGGGCGAGTGGGGAACGGCCCATTTTTTGGAGCATATGGTATTTCAGGGGACAGCCGATAAGGATCATGACCGTTTGATGATGGATTTGGGGCGGCTTGGCGCCTCATCCAATGCGTCAACCGGGTTTGAAGCGACTGTCTACGATGTTACGGCTCCTGCGGAAACGATACTGCAAGCGATCGATGTGATGTGTGAAATGATCAGCCAGTTTGCTCTGAATCCGGAAAAGATCACCCGGGAGCGGGATATTATTCTTGAAGAATGGCGCATGACCAAAGACGATCCGGCCGCTTGGGGCGAAGATTGTTTGTATCATCAGGTGCTGGGGGACTTCGGACATCCGATCCTCGGCAATGAAGAGACGTTGGCGGCCATTGACCCGATCCGTCTGCGGCGATTTGCAGATGCGTACTATACGCCGGATCACCTGATCGTATCCGTGGTCGGCAATGTGGAACACGATCGGGTGGTGGATGTGCTGCAGCGCTGGTTTGGCAGCGACCGTCGACAGGTTGCAGCGCCATTGACTCTCCGGTTATCCCAATCCCGCCGCTTTCATGTGGCGGAGGAACAAGAGCAAGAACAACTGTTTCTCGGATTTCGGGCACCTGTTTTGGGGGATCCGCAGCTCTTCGTATTTGAGGCCATGTCCTTGATCTTGGGCGGGGAAACCTGGTCCCGTCTGTTTCGCAAAGTACGCAATGAATTGGGGCTCGCCTATACGGTTGGCGGATTTTATTCCGGGTGGAAGCCCGCAGGCTTGTACGGCATTCAATCGGCGACCCATCCGGATAATGTGCATCGGTTGTTGGCAGCCATTGAAAGCGAGATCCGTTCGTTGCCGGGAAATCTGACCCAAGATGAAATTGATTTGGCAAAAACGGCTCTGCAAGCCAATTTGCTGTTCGGTTCAGACCTGGCGGGCTCGCGTGCCGAACGGTTGCTGACGGATGAATCGGTATTTGGCCAAATCCGCAGCATTGAAGAAGATTTGACTGCCATCCGCAACATAACGCTTGAACAGGTGCGAGATCTGGCCGAGAAATGGTTGGATCTTGACAAGGCGACCTTGGTGACAGTCGGCAGCGTTGAGGTATAGCAAACAGTAATTCTAACAAGTACAAAAAAAGACCGTGCACGGGGCGAACCGCTGCCAAATTGGCAGGTGTCTCAAGCACGGTTATTTGCTGGGAAAAGAAAAAGCATTTGACGGGATCGAGTTGGCAGACTCAGATGGCCATACGCAGAGAATCTTGATCGTAAAGTTCCCGCAAGGATGGGATCTGCAGATGGCCGGGACAATCGCAGACCGAATCCGTGTGGTTTACGAACGTTCCCGCATTAAGACAGACTTTGACAGTTTCACTGTTTCCGAAGGTCCGTGCATGCAAGCAAGATGAACAGTTTTTTTCCATGGAATCTTCCCTCCGACCGAATCTGTATTATAAACAGATCACGTTCTTCTACTATCTGTTATATGTCAGATTTCACTTGTTTGTCAACCTGTTTTTAAAAATTCCATACCCAATTTGATTCCCATCTGAATTAAGAAGTTTTATAATGGATCAAAGAATCTTTGAGTTTGAACGCTGGGGTGACATCAGTGAAATTTACAAAAATGCATGGCCTTGGGAACAGCTATATATACGTAAACTTGTTCGAAGAGACGCTGCGCGAAGAAGAGCTGTCGGAACTCGCCAGAAAAGTCAGCAATCCCAACACGGGAATCGGATCGGACGGCATGATCTTGATCGGCCCGTCAGACAAAGCAAACTTTCGGATGCGTGTCTTTAACAGCGACGGATCGGAAGCGAAAAACTGCGGCAACGGATTGCGCATGGTTGCCAAATACGTATACGAACGCGGTCTTACGGACAAACAGAGGATGACGATTGAAACCTTGGGCGGCGTTGTGGAAGCCCGGTTGCATCTGAACGACAATCACAAGGTCAAGCTGGTCACCGTTGATATGGGGCTGCCGGGACTGCAGAAAAAAGATCTGCCGATGGCAGGAGACGCGGAGTCCCGGACAATCCTTGAAGAGATTGACGTAAACGGTCAAACTTTTGCTATTACAGGGATATCCATGGGGAACCCGCATGCGGTGATTTTTGTCGATGATGTGGAGCAGGTAAACGTGGCCGATATCGGTCGGAAGATTGAACATCACAAGTTGTTTCCGGAGCGGGTGAATGTCGAATTCATTGAACCGGTGAACCGGAACGAAATTGTGTTTCGTGTCTGGGAACGGGGATCGGGAATTACGCAAGCCTGCGGAACGGGCGCTTGTGCGGCGGTTGTGGCCGGAATCGTGACCGAACAGTTGGATCGCAGTGTATTGGTTCATTTGTTGGGCGGGGATCTGCAGATCGAGTGGAATCAGGAAAACGGACATGTGTATATGACAGGTCCGGCTGAATTTATATGCGATGGAGAGTATCATGGATAACGAACGATCAGTCAAAACGCTGCTTTGGACGGTTTCTGTCATTTGGGGTTTGAATGTGGTCATGATCAAATTCCTGATCGGCCATTTTCCACCCATTACATTGGCGGCGGTACGGATTGGAGCGGCAACGCTTTTATTGACGGCGATTTTGTTGTGGAACAGGGAGATGATCTCCGGTGCGCGGCAGATTCCGCGAAGATCATGGATTTATATTGTGGGGGCAGGAATTACCGGTATCTTCTTGCATCAGATGACGCTCGGCATCGGTTTGCAAACTGCCAACGCCTCCACCAGTTCGCTGATTCTCGGGTTGAATCCGCTGGTGACGGGCATTCTAGCGTATCTCTTGTTTCGTGAACCTCTGACCTGGAGTCGGCTTGCCGGGGTGGTATTTGGTTTTGTCGGCGTGTTTACGGTAGTGATGGCAGATTCACTGGCTGAATCCTCTGTTTCGATCCGGTTTGGAAAAGGGGAATGGTTTGTCATCCTCGCCATGCTGGCTTACGTAGTTTCTGGGCTATTCATTAAAAAAGCGGCGGAAAAGGTGCCGGTAACTGTTGTAACAGGTTATATGCATATCGTGGGCAGTGTACTGCTGATCGCCGCGTCCCTGTTTGAAACGCAATCCCATGGCGCGCCCAATTGGCCGTCCGATTGGTTTGTATGGGCCGTTCTGCTGTTTTCGGGATGGGTGGCGACCGCTTTGTGCGGGATTTGGTGGAACAACGGCATCCGTAAAATCGGGGCCGGTCGTACCGCCATGTTTCTCAACGGCATGCCTGTCTCAAGCCTCGTGTTTGCCGTCGTGCTGCTGGACGAACGACTCAATTGGATTCATCTCGCCGGGTTCGGATTGGTGATTCTGGGAATCTGGCTGGGAACAATGAATAAAAAAATCGTGACGATTTGCGTGCAACCGCCTGTTCCTCCGAAAGAGGGTTGCGCCTGATACGGGCTTCTATCGGAGAAACTGGAAGAAGTGGAGCAGAATCTATGACCATTCGAAAAATGTTTTGGCTTGGGGTTATCGGCGCCGTCAGTCTCGTGCTGGTTCCCTACAGTATCCCATTGCTGTTGGCGTTGGTAACTGCCTTGATGTTGGAACCGGTTGTTTTGTTTTTTACCCAGACGGGCAGGATGAAACGGGTGTTTTCCGTCACCCTGACTTTCCTGTTGTTTTTGGCCGTGTTTGGGTTGGGCGGTTATTGGGTGACGGCCAAGTTGATCGTGCAGGCGATTGAATTGACAAAACGATTGCCTGCATTGTCAAGAAGCTTGTTTGAATCGGTGGAAAAATATATCTGGATGTGGCAAAACTATTATGCGTCGTTGCCGATGGAAACGGTGACCACCATTCAAAAGCTGCTTGATGCTTTGAAGAACTCCGCAATGAGTGCGGCATCCAATCTTGCCGAAGGGGTAGTCGGCATGGCAGCCGGGCTGCCGGCCATGCTGCTGGTGACTGTTGTATATTTGGTCGGATTGTTTCTGATCAGCCTCGATCTTCCCAAGCTGCGAACCGGTTTTATGAACATGTTCACCAATTCGGCCCGGGAAAAGGTCGATCTCGTATTGACCCAACTCAGTCGGGCCACAGTCGGCTTTATCCGTGCCCAGTTGATCTTGTCTTTAATGACCTATGTGTTGGCGTTGTCGGGGCTCTTGATCCTGCATGTGAAGTATGCGGCGATTATCGCCTTTCTGATTGTCTTGGTGGATATTCTGCCGATTCTGGGCACCGGATCCTTTTTGGTGCCGTGGGCAGTCTACAATTTCTTTACCGGGAACACCCGATTGGCGATCGGTTTGTTGATCTTGTTTACGGTGATCACCGTCATTCGGCGGATTGTCGAACCGAAGATTCTGGGTTCAAGCCTCGGCATCAGTGCGTTGGCCGCGTTGGCCAGCATGTATCTCGGGTTTCAGCTGTTGGGCTTTATCGGATTGATTCTGGGGCCAGCCGTGGTGATTATCATCGAGGCTTTGCGCAAGGCGGGATTTATCAAATTCAAATTCGATTTCTAGCCGGTCCGCCTCGAATGACGGGGTGGGAAATATGGATGTGCGAAAAAAGGGGAGTTTGCAATGGAACTGGGTTTAACAGGACAAACGGGACACGGCAGGCCGGATGAATTTGCTTCCTTGTCGGCGGTCATCATTGACGGCGATTCAATCTTTATCGATAACGGTGCGATTCACGGCAAGAGCCGTGTGGAACGTGGCATTCAGTTTGGTGCCAAAAGCCCGGAGCAAGTTCCCGATGGGCGGCGTATCATCGTCGTTTGGGTGACTCTGAAACGGGGTGAATCGGGAATCGGCTACGGCGGCATATGCGCGTCAGTCCCATTTTCCATTAATGCAGATGCACAACTTGGATATAAGAGTTTGCCCGATCAGGTGAATAAAATGGGAGACGCCATGCAGGGGAAAATTCAACTGGATGTGCTGACCCCGGAAGAAAAAACGACACTTGCCGCTTTTTTGCAAGAATTCCGCAGTGGAGAGCTTTGGAATAACAGCCGCTCGGAAGTCTTGGCCGCGTTTGGTGAATAGTCATGTCAGAGAGCGGACGAGGAAGTTTATATGCGTTGGTGTCGGCTTTGGGGTTCAGTTCCATGCCGATATTTGCGAATATTGCCTATGAGGCGGGAGCCTCTGTGGAAACGGTGCTGACCGGTCGTTTTCTCTTAGCTGCCGTGGTGGTTTGGGCGATTGTTTGGCATCGGCGGCTGCCTGTGCGGATCGGATGGCGGCCGGCTGTTTCGTCATTATTGTTGGGTATGCTTGGGTATGCGGTCATGTCCTACAGCTACTTTACCGCCTTACACTATATTTCCGCTTCCCTGACAGCCATGCTGCTTTATCTGTACCCTGTGTTTGTCACTGTATTTTCGCTTTTGCTGCGGCACGAAACATGGGATATACGGAAAGGGATTGCGCTTGCCCTGTCGATCATGGGGCTCGGACTGTTGGTGGGACTTGCTCTCGGGGACATCAGCGGGATTGGGGTTGCCTACGGGGCAGCTGCCGGACTTGTCTATTCGATCTTTATTTTGGTGAATCGGCACATCGGTTCGAAAGTTCCCGTATTGTCCATGACAGCCTATATCATTAGCGGGGCAGGGTTTGCCATGGGCTTGGCCGGGATTGGCAAAGGCTCTTTGCAGTTGTCCCTTCCGCTGTCGGCTGCGGGTTCCATTTTGACAATTGCTTTGTTCTCAACCGCATTGGCAATCGCTCTGTTCAATGTGAGCATTCAATACATCGGCGCTTCCAAAGCGTCGATCATCTCCACGTTCGAACCTTTGTTTACCATGCTATTGGCATACCTATTCCTGAACGAAACCATGTCGGCGGCGCAAATGATCGGGGCGGTTCTGATTCTGGCGGCGCTGTATGTCTTGCAGATGCCCGCCGGCAAAACGCAGCGGGAATCACTCGGACAAGGCTTATAAGGTCAGACGATTGCCAAGATTTACAGGTGTTCTTCCAATCTCCTTCCTTTTACAATAGGAATCAGGACAGGTTGCCAAATCAGGAGAACGGGAGGAGACACGAATGTCCAAACGGAAACATCTGTGGAAAAGCATGCTGGCCGTTGGTGCCATTGTGCTGTCGCTGCAATTTGCCGGCCAGGCGGAAGCGGCTTTTGGCGATACGACACTTAAGTATGGAATGTCCGGGGAAGACGTGAACACGCTGCAGGTCAAATTGAAAGCATCGGGGTATTTTTCGGTCAACCCGACCGGGTATTTCGGCCCTATCACGAAAGATGCGGTGATTCGCTATCAACGAGCCAAAGGGCTGGCAGTCGACGGGATCGTGGGAAGGCAAACCTTCGCTGCGTTGAACCAAAATTTCAAAAGCCAATTGCAGTATTCTCTTGCGGCGACTGCCAAGCAGTATATAGGAGTCCCCTATCACTGGGGCGGGGAAACTCCTTCCGGTTTTGATTGTTCCGGATACTCCCAGTTTGTGTTTGCAAAAAACGGACTGACACTGCCGCGGGTATCCGCCGATCAGTACAATACTGGAACGCCAATCGCAAAAAGCCAGTTGGAAGTCGGAGACCTCGTGTTCTTCACCACCTACAAACCGGGACCGTCTCATTTGGGGATCTACCTTGGCAACGACCAGTTTATTCACGCCAGCACGTCAAAAGGGGTTATCATTTCTTCGCTTTCCAACAGCTATTGGTC
>JAGVBM010000225.1 GCA_020059765.1 Bacillota bacterium | reverse complement strand
TCCAGCGAAATGCAGGGTTCCGATATTCCATATGAGCCGTTGGAAACTTACGAAGAACTGAAATTCGGCGCTGTAAACGTAAAAGTGTTGGCTATGCCGACACCTGGCCATACACCGGGAAGCACCTCTTTCGTAGTGAACGACAAGTTCCTGCTTTCCGGCGACACGATTTTTGTTGGCGGTCTTGGACGTCCCGACTTGGGCGGAAAGGCTCGCGAATGGGCGCAATCCTTGTACGACACCGTCTTCACAAAGATTGCCAATTTGTCGGATGAAGTGCTTGTACTGCCTACCCATTTCGCCGATATCAAAGAAATTAACGAAAGCGGTTTTATCGGAGCAACTCTTGGTGAGATCCGTGCAAGCAACGAAGTCATGCGTACGGAGGATCGCGAACAATTTACCGAAATGGTGGCGGGAACCGTCGGTGCAACACCTCCCAATTATGAAGAAATTGTCGACATCAACCGCGGGACAGTGGAAGTGACGGTGGAAAAGGCAACCGAACTCGAGATCGGTCCTAACCGATGCGCGGTTCACCATACTCATTAATCGTTGAAGGAGGACTTTGAAGTGAACGTAGATGTTGTAGTTGATGCAAAAGGTCTTTCCTGCCCGATGCCGATCGTCAAAGCAAAAAAAGCGATAGACGGCATGGAAAGCGGACAAATCATGCAATTGGAAGCAACCGACAAAGGGTCTGTCAACGACTTTCAAAGCTGGGTGAAACAGACCAAGCACGAGCTTTTGAACATTGAAGAAGGCAGCGGTGTATTCCGATTCTTTGTTAAAAAAGGATAATCCTGAAAGGGGCATTGTCAAATGCCCCTTTCAATACAGGCACCGGGGAACAGTTGCAGGTGGCTCGACAGCTAGCTAAGATGGAGGTGAGGGAATGGCCAACTCGGTTGCTCGTTCAATGGAATACTCAGACTCGGTGAAACACCGGCTGCATCGTATTGAAGGTCAACTGCGGGGTGTGTTAAGCATGATGGAGCAGTCAAAAGAATGCAGTGACGTGGTCATCCAACTGACCGCCATTCGATCTGCTGTTGATCGTGCAATTGCCTTGATTATCACGGACAACATGGAGGCATGCATCCGCAAAGAAATGGAAAGCGATAACAATCTGGACGAAGTGATTAAGGAAGGCATTCAACTTTTAGTGAAAAGCCGCTAAAAGTGGATATACCATAATTATATTCTAATGAGGTGAGGATTATGTCGTTCCATTACACTGTTGAAACCACAAAAACGATTGAAGAAGCTGTCAATTCTCTTGAGGAAGTTTTGAAGAATTATAAGTTCGGGATTTTGTGGAATTTTGATTTGACGGCCAAGCTGCAGGAAAAAGGTCAGAACTTCAACGTTCCGTACCGAATCTTGGAAGTCTGCAATCCGATAGAAGCCAATCGCGTGCTTACGCAAAACCAGCAGGTTGGATATTTCCTCCCCTGCAAAATCGCCGTCTATAAGGACGGAGACACAACCAAGATCGGTCTGCCGAAGCCGTCCATGTTGATGGAGGTTATCAACGACCCGGCACTCAAAGATATTGCGGCTGAAGTGGAAACGAATTTGATCAACGCAATTAACGAAGCGAAATAAGCGCACGATTAAAAGTATGTTCCGCGCCCTTGCACGAGGGCGCATTCATTTTTGTGGGGCCTGATGAGTTGACAAAGAGAAACACAGCACATACAATCATACCCGTACGGGTATTCAACAGGTTCCATATGAAATTTATAGATCCAGGAAGGAGAAAGAAACCAGTGCTGCAAGTTAACCCCAAAGCGATAGAGAAGTTGAAAGAGATATTGGAATTTCCTAATAAAAAATTGATTAGACTGTATATTTCCGGCGTTGGCTGAGGCGGTCCCAGCTACGGAATGGCTCTGGCAGAGTCCATTGAAGAAGATGATGAAAAAGTGGAAGTGGAAGGCATTCAATTTATTTATAACAATGGGGTCTCTTTTTATATGGAAGAACTTACCATTAGTTATGAAAAATCTTGGGCCGGTGAAGGGTTCCAAGTGTATCGTGACGGTTATTCCAGCTGCTAATTTTAATTAATAATAAATATTCAAGATTTGTTTTGTTGATATTCAAAAATAGTTTCGTTGAACTCGTGAATATTCTGACATATAATACCCATAGAAGTATGGGTATTATATTTTTTTCGGAGGGGATCTTAATGTCGGACAATAGTTCTCTGATTGTGTTCAGCGGCGATCTTGACAAAGCCATTGCCAGCTTCATTATTGCGACTGGTGCTGTGGCGATGGGCAAGCAGGTCACGATGTTTTTTACGTTTTGGGGACTTAACGTGCTTCGCAAGGACCAATACGTAAAAACGAAGAAGACATTTCTGGAACGACTGTTTGGTTGGATGATGCCAAGGGGGACAGAGAAACTCGGGATTTCGAAAATGAACTACGGCGGTTTGGGAGCTTGGCTGATGCGGTACATCATGCGCAAGAAAAACATCATGTCACTGAAGCAGCTGATTGAAACCGCTAAAGAACTTGACGTGCGAATTGTGGCCTGTGCCATGTCGATGGAAGTAATGGGCATCAAGGAAGAAGAACTGCTGGATGGAATTGAGTACGCAGGTGTTGCCACTTACTTGGCGGCGGCTGATGACAGCAACATTAATCTGTTCATCTAAAACAGATTTCGGTTGAAATCGAAAGTTCGCCTGAAGATCAAAAATTCTTCCCGTCCTGCTTTCACAAGCAGGATTTTTTATTTTTTTCTCTTTATTTCCAATGCCCGAATGAGTATAATCAGTCCTATAATCTGCATTCGACAAACTCCGACAAGCTCTAAATCGATTTGACAGTCGCTTTTTTTATTTGTCTGTTTTTGTGAAAATGTTCACCTGCATGTTGGGCTTCAACGAAAGAACTATTCGCATTTAAGATTTGTTTGACTCTGTTGGATTTCAGGAGATATAATACCCGTGGGGGTATATTCGGTTTCCTCACGTAAGGGGGAGTGCTGATGTCTAAGAAACGAACGGTGTACTTTATCACAAAGAGCGAGAATGCCCCGATAGTTTTGCAAGAGGCGATTCAATTTGCCGAAGAATCACAGGAAGTCATGATTTTTTTTGATTTGGACGGTTCCCGTGTATTGGATCAAGGATATGCGCGTAAGATGGCGCGTGAAGGGATATACGACATTCTCCCGTTGTTCGAAACAGCGTTACAGACAGGTGTAAAATTGTACGGCTGCCAGATGAATGTCATGCTTGCTTGCGGTATGCAATGCATTGACGGTGTCGAGCATGTGGGGGTTTCCACGTTTTTGGACCTGGCGTATGAAGCTGACGCAGTTTTCAGTTACTAGGGGGGAATGAGATGGATAACAAGCAAGTGGTCGTGGTTTCGCTGCACAGTGAACTGGAATCAGCGTATCCCCCGCTCAACATTTCCGTTGGCGCTGCTGCGACAGGAGCGGAGGTCATCCTCGCGTTTGTCGGGGACGGAATTCAAATCCTGCATCCGCAATTCGAACCGGTACCTACCGAGGGAAAGGAATATTTGGCCAAGACTCTTGCCGATTTTGGGGCTCCTACGATTGTCGAATTGCTCGACAGCGCTGTAGAGCTTGGGGTGCAAATTGTTGTGCCCGACAGCGAGCCGGTGGAATCGAATTGGCCGTTCCAACGCATGTCGCTTAGTTGGATTCTCAACAAAGCGGCAAACGCGGATTTGTTTGCCCATTTTTAAGTCGGCAGGCGTTCATAAATTCTTGGAGGGATGATCAGAAATGGTGGAAGTCATCGTTGTTGGCGGCGGTGTCGCCGGTTTGGCAGCTTCCTTGTTTACGCAAAAAGCCGGCCTGCGCACGCTCGTGTTTGACACTGGGGTGTCCCAGTTGAAGAAAGTCTCCCTAGTATGGAACTATTTGGGGAAAACCGGCGATTCCGGCGAGCAGTTGTTGGACAATTACCGAAAACAAGCGACCGAAATCGGCGTGGAAGTGCGAGCCGAAGAAGTTGTATCCGTCAAACCTGAAGCAGATTTTTTCGCAGTGCAGACTGCGGCGGAAACCTATCGCGCGAAATATGTGATTCTCGCAACGAACTTGAATACACAGCTATTGACCGATCTGGGATTTGAACTGATCGTCAACGAAAAAGTGCCTAGCGGCAAAATTAAGATGGTCAAGGGGATCGGATGGGAAGGGGAGACTCGAATTTCCAACCTTTATGTTGCCGGACTGTTGGCAGGTCTCCCCAGCCAAGCGATCATTGCCGCAGGGCAGGGCGCAGCGGTGGGCGTAAACATCGCGACGAAAGAAACCGGCAAAACGTACATGTGGCATGATGTATAATAGATCCGTGAAGAAACAGGATGAGGCAAGGTGTTGGAGGAGCCAATGATCGAAGTCGAAATTCCGGGCAGGAGAACGTATCAATTTACCCATGCTTTTTTTGATTTTAACGGAACTCTGGCGGTCGACGGGATCATTCCCGAACAGGTCAAGCGCTTGCTTGCAAAATTGGCCGATTCATTGGAACTGGTGCTGCTTACGGCGGATACCAATCATTCGGCACGCAATCAGTGCGGGGATCTCCCGATTGCGGTAAACGTTCTGGAGCAGTCCGGACAGAAACAGCAAAAAGCGATGATCTTGCAGCAAACTGCTGGCCAAGGCAAAATTGCCATTGGAAACGGGTCGCTTGACGAAGATATGTTTCTCGAGGCAGATCTCGCTATCTGCATCATGGGGGAAGAGGGCTGCAGCCTGTCCGCTATGTTGGCGAGTGACATTTTGGTGCGGACTCCGGAGGATGCCATTGAATTGCTGCTGCATCCCAATCGTTTGATCTCAACATGGCGGACGTAGAGGAACTGGAAGAGCCGGTCGATGATCGGCTCTTTCGCTTTCTTGACACAATTTTATGCTCCAAACTGTTCTATAATGAGAATGAATAGTATTAAAGCGGTTGTAAAAGGGTGAGCTCGCATGAAAAAAAGATTTTATACTTATGGTTTGCTGAGCTTGACGCTGTTGTGGTCTGCCATACTGGCAGGCTGTTCGAATACAATGACGGAAACCGATCAAACGGTGCGGATCGGCGTATTGATGATCGGGGACTCGAGAACAGCCAAAGTTGAAGGTATGAAACAAGGACTGAAAGATCAGCGGTGGACGGATCAGCAAATCGAGTACCTGATTTATAATGCCAAGGATCAGCAGGAACGGCTGTTGGCAGAGGCTCAAGCCTTGATCGATCAACAATCGGATGTGCTGGTGGCCACCGGAGTGGTTGAAGCGCAAAGCCTGGTGG
>JAGVBM010000275.1 GCA_020059765.1 Bacillota bacterium | reverse complement strand
GTGACTTGCCAGCAGAGAGGCTGTCGTCGCACAAATATGGGCGCAATCATGCAACAACTGCAATTGGGCGGTCCTATTTTGGATGTCCGGATACCGTAATAACATGGCACTCGTATGTTCGCAATGAGACTCGCAATTTTGCACAGTCCTGACGATATTAGGGTGTGTCATCATTACATGGCTGGCAGTATAGGGCATGGGGTACATGGGGTACATGGACTGACCTCCTGGTTTCATTTCATAATGTAATGTATGCCTACCCGCAATTGTCCCGATTTGGATAAATGCCTATTTTGTGCAGCATCCTCAAAAATGCTCCTTGCAAAAGGAACATTTTCATAACATATCATAATTTCATGATATAATGATTTGTATTCATAGGAAAGGAGACTGCCGGTGGACGAACCGCTTAAAGTGATGCATGTCATTCAATCCGAATTGTATGCCAAGTTTTTTCAAGGATTGTCCAATCCTGTACGATATCGAATTGTAGAACTTCTCTTGGACGGGGAAAAAAGTGTCGGCGAACTCGTTAACACCCTGGGGGCCTCGCAAAGCCAGATTTCAAATCATCTGGCCTGTTTGAAATGGTGCGGGTACGTCTCCTCCCGCCAGGACGGCAAGTACGTGTATTATCAAATCACGGACAAACGGGTGAGCCAGATCATGGAATTGGCACGACAAGTGGTAGCAGACAATGCTGCCCATATCAATTCTTGTACAAGGATGTAGCATCCGGCACCGATAAAACCATGATTTAGGAGGTACACTATGTCACAACTGAAGGTGAAAGTGTTTTCAAGCCCTAACTGAGCTCCCTGCAAAATGGCGAGAGAGTTTCTTTCGTCCAAGGGAGTCGAATTTGAAGCTGTCGATGTCAGTTCAGATCCGGCAGCCATTGATGAAATGATTCAGCTTTCCGGTGCCATGGCAACCCCGGTTATCATCATCGGTGAACAGGTGATTGTCGGCTGGGACCGGGGAAAAGTGGAACGGGCTCTAAATCTGCAACGGAAGTGATCGCTAGATGAATACTGTGTTTTGTCCCGTTTGTGAACAGAATATCTCGATTCCAAAAGATGCAAAAGCGGGCGACCGAGTCATGTGCCCAAACTGAGCCGGAGTCTCGCTGCGGCTCGTTGAGCACGCCGGAAAATTGCAGGGAATCGTCGTAAAAAAAGCGTCTTGTCCCGTATGCGATAAGGAAATTGAATTACCGGACGATGTTCAGCCCGGGGATCGGGTGACATGCTGCGAAGAAGAATTTGCGGTGACGTTTGAATGGGGTTCCTTTGCCCTGGAACGTCCGTGAATTCCGAATCCCTATCTCGGTCATCCCCGTTTACCGCCAAAGGAGTATGGAACGACAATTAAAAAATAAAAAACCTGCCCCGGTCAAGTAGCCGGGGCAGGTTCGATCATTTGCGAATAAAGATTTTCCCTTTCCTGCAGCATTCCGGGACATGCGGAAAAGGGAATGACCGGTAATTTGACTGTCAACTGAAAAGAGAAAATGGTTGGATATGCTTATGTTACCCGGCTTAACAAAGTGCCTGCGGTTTTGACTCCCAAATACCCGATCGTTCCAAACACAATCAGGATGGAAACCAAATAAATGGCAATTTCAATCCGGGTAAAGATCCGGTTCAACTGTCGCAGAACTTCCGGTTCTTCCGCAACCAATTGTTTGTCGAGGTCGTCCGTCACGGGTTGTTCGTCTGCAAACGTATGTTCATCTGCGAACACTCGTTCATCCGTATGTTCTTCCATAGCTATTTGTTCTTCCTTATATGTTTGTTCTTTCATGCATGTCACTCCTATCAGCCTTTCATGACATGGATTTTTGCCTCGTTCTTATCATAATTCAACAATATCAAGAAATAATGAAATTCCAAACAAAAATAGCCCCTCTCCGCAACTTCGGCAGGACATGGCGGGCTATACAAACGTATCGGTTTTATGCCGAACGCGACCTCGTTTGACTGACTGCAGTCCCCACATTATGCTCGATTTCTTTCAGCACCTTTGCCATTTCATCTTCCAACGTGTCCAGACGACGTTCCATTTCGAGCATGCTCTGTTTGAGTCTTACGTATCGATATTCCGCATCGTTTTTTTGCATATCTAACGATTGAAACAGTACGACCAGATCCATGCGTCTCCTCCTTAAATTGCAGTAACTCACCTCGTCTGTCACGCACTTCCCGTATGTGTCCATAATGTATCACAATCGTCATAAAAATGTTGTCGAAATTCCTGATTTGAGAATTTTTTTGACAGCCTCCAACATAAGAGAAATTCCCAATAAATCAAGCATTCGATTCATTGGGAAAAAATAATTGTATTCGACAGAAAACCCCATCTGTCGATTGTCCCTTGTTCATTCCTCCGATCAGATATTCCGTCAATCGTCTCGGAGGTTTACTGTTTCATCCGTAATGGGTATCCGGATTGCAAATTCTGTGCCCGTGCCGGATTGACTTGCCGCATGGATCGTTCCGCCGTGAGCCTCGACCAGTTTTTTGACGATGGCCAGGCCGATTCCGGCACCCCCCGTTGCCCGGTTTCTCGACGGATCTGCCCGATAGAAACGTTCGAAAATATAAGGCAAGTGGTCGGCTTCGATCCCCCGTCCCGTATCGGACACTGTCACGATTCCCAAGCGGGTTGTTTCCCGTTCCACTTTGACCGTCACGCTTCCGCCCGCATCGGTATGCTTTAACGCATTCTCCAACAGATTCAGCATAATTTGTTTCCATTTGTCGCGATCAATCTTCGCTGGTACACTGCCGGTGAACTGCAGGTGCAACGACACGCCTTTGTGCAGAAAGGGAGCTTCCATTAACTGCACCGCCGAACGGGTGACGTCAACCAGATCCTCCGTTTGCCAATTAAGTGCCAAACTGTCGCTTTCCGCTTGTGTCAGAGATTCCAGACTTGCCACCAAACCGATTAATCGTTCCACTTCTTCATGGGCATCCTGCAGCCGCTCCGGCTTCAATTCCCAAACACCGTCCATGAATGCTTCCAAATGGCTTTTCAAAGTGGTCAGCGGTGTGCGCAGTTCATGGGCGACATCGGCGGTCAGATTTTTTCGCAATTTGTCCTGCTTCTGCAGCTCTTCCGCCAGATGATTCAATGAATGGGCCAGCTGCGCCAGTTCGTCGTTTCCTTCCGGTTTCACGCGTACGTCCGTGCGTCCTTGCCGCATCTCTTGCGCCAGATTCGTCATATGGATCAACGGTTGTGTAATCCGCCGCGACAAATACCAACTGATCGCCAGTGCCAGCAGGACGACCGGAACGATGGCGGTCACCACCCCCTGGGTCATCGCCCGCCAATAATGATAGTCCAACACGCTGTACACTGCTGGGTCGACAGCCAGAACTTCCGCATAACCGACCACTTTGTCCTGGCTGACGATTCGGATCAGGTCGGAAGCAGAATTCACAGACGGCCAATCGGGAGCGGCAGGTGGGGAAGTCGATGGAGAAGCTGCCGCCTCGGGCGAGACCTGCCATAACATTTTAAGATCGTTGTCCAACAGCCGGATGTGCACCCCTTCCCGCGCACAATAGGCGCCCACATCAACGCCTGTCTCCTCGCTCCATCCCTGGTCCCGTTCATAGGCTTGCGCCAACACGTTGGCGATGCGCTCGTTGCGCAATTGTTTGTTTTGCTGCACATATTCCCAAAAATGATAACGGTCAAACGCCGTCAAAATCCAGGTGGACAAGATGACACCAACAAAGGCGAGCAAGGTGAGAATCAACGCGAGTTTCTTCTGCATCGATCGCATGGCTCAGCCTCCCAACCGATATCCATGGCCATAGACGGACACGACAATCTGCGGATTTTTCGGGTCATCCTCGATTTTCCGTCGCAAATTCTTGATATGCGTGTCGATGACCCGTTCATCTCCTTCATAGTCGTACCCGAGCACCCGTTCGACCAGTTCCGTGCGGGAAAACGTACGCCGGGGATGGCGGGCCAGCACCGACAACAGCTTGTACTCGGTCGGTGTGGCGAACACATCGGTTTCCTTTTTAAAAATTTGCTTGGCTTTGTCATCCAAAACCACACCGGACGGCAAGAAAACCTGATCTGCCAACGGTTCATGCTCGGATGTGCGGCGAAGCACCGCCTTTACTCTTGCCACCAATTCCCGCGGACTGAACGGCTTCAGGATATAATCATCCGCACCGATGGACAATCCGGCAATCCTGTCCGCTTCCGACGTCTTGGCTGTCATCATCACGATAGGCACGGAGGACATGCCGCGTATTCTTTTGCACGCTGCTTCCCCCGACATCCCCGGCAGCATCAGATCGAGCAAGATCAAATCGATACCTCCGCGACGCACGAGTTCCACCGCCGTTTCGCCGCGATCGGTCAGTTCCACCTGATATCCGTCTTTTATCAGATAATCGCGGACAACTTCCGCGATTTTTTTCTCATCTTCCACGATCAGGATCGTATACGTCATGCCCGCTGCCTCCAGAGCGTCAGCAAACCGACAAGGGAAGCAGCGACCGCGATCCACTGTTCGCCGGTCAGTCCCGCCCATTTGACATCGGGAAACGCGGCAAAAGACATAATCATAACCGCCACACCGCCGCCGAACAGCGCCCAACCGAAGCGAAATTCCGGCTGCAGCTTTCCGCTGCGCAGTGCAAGACCGATGACCAACAACGCCAATCCCCGGTAGACATGCAGAGGATGATAAGCTGTCTGTCCAACCTCAATTCCCCAAGGCAATTGTGTCGGTTTGCCCAAATCCGCCGTAAACAGTTGATAAACGGCAAGTCCCACCAACAGGCTCGGCATCATTCCGTTCAGCAAGCGAAGCCAGCCGACCGCTTGCCATTGTCCAGACTTATAAATGTTCCAACCTGCATACATAACTCCCGCCAGGATGCCGACCCACGCCATATAGGGAGCAGGAACCGCCATAAAAGCTTGAAAGGGACTGCGAAGCACCTCGAGCGGATTGAGCAGCATGCCGCCAAATCGGTAGACCAGAATGGCAATCACAAATGCTGTCCAGAGTATGTCCACAATTTGCTTTCCGTTTGCCCCCGCACGATCCATATCCCGACGCATCAGCCACATCGCTATGAAAAAGCTCGCCGCTAAGGCGAGCAAATAAACCGGAATCGTGAAGGGCCCGAGTTGAATGATCGGGTCCAACATGTTACGCACCTACTTTTTTAACAGTTTTTGAATCGTCCGCTCCATGACGGCTTCGTTCATCATCCCTTGGATACGATCCGACACGATCCCGTTTTTGTCAACAGCGACGGTGGTCGGAATCCCCAAAGCCTGATATTCGCTTCCGACTATGCCTTTTTCGTCCAGCACGTTTTGGTACTGAACGTTAAATTCTTTCAGGAATTTTTTCGGTCCTTCCGGATCCTGTTCGGTTGTCGTCAGGTTCACGCCGAGAAATACAACTTGGTCTTTGTATTTCTCCGACTTTTTGACCAAATCCGGCATTTCCGCACGGCAAGGCGGGCACCAGGAAGCCCAGAAGTTGATTAAAACGGGTTTGCCGCGAAAATCACTCAGTTTCACCGTTTTCCCTTCCATATCGGTTAATGTGAAGTTCGGCGCTTGATAGCCGGGTTGCGGCAGCTCCGGTTTCTGTTTCGTTTGTTCCGTCGGGGCGGTCGCGCCCGTGTCTGACGGGGTGCCTGCATTGCTGCCGGTATTTCCGGTGTTCAAAAATATCGCGGACAGGGCCAATCCCGCAATTACGAGCACCCCAAGGCCCATTTGCCAATTTTTCATGAGCAGCCTCCTAGATCAGAATCCGATAAATCCGCCAAACAGCTTGATCAAATAAATCGTAATCACTGTCATGGCGTTCGTCAACAACAGAATTCCCATAAGAACCATAATCCAACCGCCGATCTTGCTGATGGTCGCGGAATATTTCATGATCCAGCGAACAGACCCCAAACTGTAGGCCAGAATCAAAAAGGGAACCGCAAAGCCCAAGGAATACGAAACCATCAACAGTACGCCGCTGGACGGACTGGTAGCGGCAATCGCCAACACGGAAGCGAGGATTGGACCGATGCAAGGTGTCCATCCTGCCGAAAAGCTGATTCCGACCAGCATGGAGCCAAAATACCCAGCCGGTTTGTTCCCTAGATGCCATTTCTTTTCTTTCATCAAAAATTCCCATTTGATGACACCCGCCAGAAACAATCCCATCACAATAATCAGGATGCCGCCGATTTGACGGATCAGATCCTGGTATTGGACGAAGATTTTCCCGATGGCACTGGCTCCAAACCCCAGCGCAACAAAGATGATCGAAAAGCCCAGCACGAAAAACAAGGAGTGGGTCAATGCGGTCTTACGGATTTGCGCCAGGTCGCCTTTACCCTGCATCTGATCATAGGAAATCCCCGTTATGTATGAAATATAAGACGGGTACACCGGGAGAACACACGGAGAGATAAACGACAATAGTCCTGCCACAAATGCAACTATCAAAGTTGGATTGGCCGATTCGAACAAAGAAAAATACCCCCCCTGCTATAGTTGTTTCCTATTATACACATGAAAAATGAACTTTCTGTGAAGAATCCCGCACTTGTACAAAAGTATCCTGTATTCATCAGATCTCCACAATTTTTCATTATACTTCTCCAAGAAGCAGAAAGAAAGGAGAGACAACTTCAATGAACAAGAAAGGCATATGGATTGCGGGAAGCGCCATCGTGCTGGCGGTTATTGGCGGCACCCTGCTGTATTCGGCACCCAACCTGCTTTCAGATACGAACGACAATCCGCTCCTGACGGCAAAGGACGTTCAGGAAAACGGAAAAATGATGAAACAATTTTCGATTACGGCCAAAACGGCTCCCGTTGAATTGAAGGACGGCACCAAGATTACCGCCTGGACATTCAACGGTTCGGTTCCCGGCAGTCAAATCCGCGTCACCGAAGGTGACCGCCTGCGAGTCGTGTTCAATAACGAGTTGCCTGATCCGGCAACGATCCACTGGCATGGGGTGCCGGTTCCCAATGCGATGGACGGCGTGCCCGGCATCACGCAAAACGCCGTCAGACCCGGTGCAACATTCACCTACGAGTTTGACGCAACCGTCCCCGGCACGTACTGGTATCATTCCCACCAGCAAAGCGCCGACCAGATTGACAAAGGTATGTACGGCACCTTGATCGTCGAACCGAAGAATCAAACAATCAAATATGACAAAGACTTCACCCTGGTGCTTGATGAGTGGTCCACTCCGATGCTGCAAATGAGCGGCAACCTGCGGCAATCTTCCGGCAGCGGTTCCATGGGCGGCATGAATCACGGTGGCATGGGCAACATGGGCAACATGGGCAACATGGGCAACATGGGCAACATGAACGGCAGCGAATCCCACGGCGACATGATGAAACAGATGTACAACCTGCTGACGGTGAACGGAAAAGCAGGACAACTGATTCCACCGCTTGACATCAAACCGGGCGAACGCGTCAAACT
>JAGVBM010000188.1 GCA_020059765.1 Bacillota bacterium | reverse complement strand
GCCAAAGGGCAGAATTTCCAGTTCTTTGACTCGGTATCCGTACAGAAAAGCGGCCGCCACATGCCCCAACTCATGCAAAATCACCGATCCGAACAGCAGGACCATTTCATCGAAATACGGCGTCCATGCCGAGAGAACCATCAGCAGAACAAACAGAGGATGAATGCGCACTTTCATCCTCGTTCCCGTATCCCGCAGTCTCATTCTCTCGGCACCCGTTTGAGAATCTCCCGCGGGTCGGAGAACTTACTGTCCGATTTGATATACGCAAAAAACAAATCTGCATTCTCATTGCCGGCCACTTTGCCGACGGTTTGTCCGGTATATAGCCAATCGCCGGGCTTAACGGCGACCGACGCGAGATGACCGTACAGTGTTTGGCCGACCGTACCGCTGTGTTCAACGATCACATAGACCCCGTACTTGTCGTTTTTGTCCACCGACTTGACTTTCCCTTTAGTGACGGTTTGCACTTCCGCGCCTGCTTTGGTCTGTAACGACATCGCCGGATGTTTCGCCGCATCAAATTCGGCTGTCACTTTGTAATCGGTCAGCGGATCGACAAAGGTCTGGTCCTCAATGGACGTATCCGCACCCGTTGCATCGCTGTCGATTGCATTACTGCCGTTGGCAGTGACCGGGAAGGTCAAATTTCCATTGCCAAGATGGGTCTGCAGCCAAGCGGTGACCGCAGAAAAATCGCTTTCTTTCAGCACGACGTTCTGCACGACCTGCTGTGCACGCTGCGCATACGGATGGGTGCTGTTAAAAGTTACATAGATGAGCAGGACAAGCAATGCGGAACCAATTACTTGTGCCACAATCCGACTGTTCTCGCCGTTGTCAACCTCGTCATCGTCCGGGTACCCCCGGTAACCTCCCCATGATCCTTCCCAGCGGGAGAAACCTTCCCGATTGATCCTGCGCCAATCTCCCGACGAGCGGGAACGGGTGGCAGGAGGCCGATAAAAAGTACGTTCCTCCTGCTCCCGGATTCCCTGAAAAACAGGATGTGAGGAAGGCGGAAAATGTGAATCTTGTTCATCCCAAGATGATTGTTTCATGCAGCGACCTCCTTGTCCCAACTGATGCTACATCATATTCGGCAGCAGACAAGGATATTCGTGCAGAAGGCCGGAATCAAATAAAAGAGGAATCAGGTTGCTCCCGATCCCTCTCGATTGCAGTAGTTACCGTCTCTCGATCAATTATCATCACGATGGTTAGTCTTCTGCAAACACTCTGCCAGATACTCGGTTACAACTTTCACGTACCCGATGCGACCCTGCTGCTCAAACTGCTGAATCGCGGTTGTAAAATACGGAATCGCCTGATCGTGCAGTCCTTGGTCCATGTGTATCAAACCAATGGTGCGAAGCACGTATCCGTATTCTTGATGATCAGGCTGCAAAGTTTCAATTAATTGCGAACAAATTTTATTCGCTTGTTCAAAATTTCCTTGTCGCCGATAGACATCCGCCATTTCGCTGTCCACCATTTCAACTCGTCGCTTTTCATCCAGTTCAATAAAGCGGGCACGCACTTCTCTGAACAAATTCAACGCCTCTTCAAAACGTCCGACAACAGAAAGAAAAATCGCATAATGGAACAAAATGATCGCATGAATCAGCGGTTCGATTTCCCCTTGGACTTCACTGACTTTTTGATACATTTCTTCGGCACGGTCATAATCTCCCAGATGTTTCAGTGAAATCGCCAAATTCATCAATGTGATCGATTGCTGGTTGAAATACACCGAGTTTTCCAGCCAAGTCAATGCCTGCATGTAATAGCGAACCGCATTTTCGTGATCCCCCAAGTAAAAATATGCAACACCAATTCGGTTGTACAAACTCCATTTTTGTTCCGTCTGCAGACTGTCCACCGAATCCATTCGATCTTTCGCTTTCAGCCAATAATGCAGCGCCAGTTTCTTGTTTGACTGTTTGAAATAGACGTGACCGATTTGAATCAGTGCCTGAAACCGCCAGAACGGCTCGCCCTTGTTGATGGCGAAGGCCTGCAGTTTTTCCGAAACAAACAGCGATTGTCCGTAATCTCCCGTTTCCGTCAAACAGATTGCCAATTTCCGAAGCAAGTCCGGATCCTCTTCAACTTCTTTAACTTCCGATTGGTAGAGTTGGAAATACTGCAAAGCGGAAACATACTCCTGCTTCTCGAACAGAACTGTGGCCAATTTTAGAAGATCTGACGGTTTTCGCTCCCAGTGAACGCCTTTCAACAATTCACCGACGCTGACTTCCAACCGTTCCGCAATCTGCCACAATAATTCAATTGAAGGGGACGCCTTCCCAGATTCAATTTGACTTAACGTGCTTTTTTTTGCGAGTCCAGCTACGAGTTTTTCCTGAGTCCAACCCTTTTTTTGGCGGAGCAGTCGAATTTTTTCCCCCAATTGGAGCACCCTTCACCACTCCCCGCTGCCGCAGCGGTATTGAATTATTTGCCCATCCCGATGATTTTTTTGAACTTGTCCAGCAAACCGGTTTGGTCCTGCAAGTTCATCAGCGGAACCGAATCCCCTTGAATCCGGCGTGCAATATTGCGATATGCCAGTGAAGCTTTTGTCGAAGGATTCATAACGGTTGGTTCCCCGCGATTGGCTGCCGAGATGACCTGTTCGTCATCGGGCACCACACCCAGCAAATCAATTGCCAGGATCGAAACAATTTCGTCAATATCCAGCATATCTCCTTGCCGTACCATATGCGGCCGAATGCGGTTGATCACCAATTTCGGACCGTAAATTTTTGCCGCTTCCAGCAATCCGATGACACGGTCTGCGTCACGCACAGCAGCATTTTCCGGAGTTGTCACGACAATCGCGCGATCCGCTCCGGCAATCGCAATCAGGAATCCTTGCTCGATTCCGGCCGGACAGTCAATCATGACAAAGTCAAACTTCTCTTTAAGTTCCAGTACAATTTGTCTCATAGCTTCCGGAACCAGCGCCGACTTGTCTTTGGTTTGCGAAGCGGGCAGCAGGAACAAATGATCAAACCGTTTGTCTTTGATCAGTGCTTGTTCCAACCGGCAAGAACCGGTTGCCACGTCCACCAGATCATACACGATACGATTTTCCAATCCCATAACCACATCGAGATTACGCAAACCGATATCGGTGTCGACCAAACAAACCTTCTTTCCGGATAGAGCGAGAGCGGTTCCAATATTGGCAGATGTCGTTGTTTTTCCAACACCACCCTTACCGGACGTAACAACAATTGCTTCACCCATACAATGCCCTCCCTCAGTTACTTCCTTGCACGAATACGGTGCAAATTCGGCAATTTGTCGACCGCCATTTGCCCGTCGCGCAAGTAGGCAAATTCCATTTCCGTTGCTTCCACATGCAGGCGGGAACTTGCATCCGGGGACCGGGAAATGACGTTGCCGATTCTCAATTGGGTCGGCTGAAAATAAACAGCGGCGATCACTGCCTGATTGTTGCCTGCGTAGCCGGCATGGGCAGTTCCACGCATAGTCCCCATTACATAGATGTCTCCGGTTGCCAATACCTGACCTCCCGGATTTACATCGCCGATGATCATAATGTCTCCGTCATGCTCGATTCGTTGTCCGGAACGTACAGTGCCCGTATAAAGAAACGCTTCGCGCTTTCGCTTCGCGGAATCTTCCGTTTCAGTCGAATGGAAATCCTGAATGATCAGATTTCCATATACACTTAACAGGCTTCGCACCTGTTCCTTTTCTTCGGTTGTCAGCAGACGTCTGCCTGTCTGGATTGTCACACGAACGATGGGTCCGATTAACAATTGTCCCTGAGCGCCGTGAAGTTTCTCCCGCAGATCGGAAAGGATGTCTTCAAACGGACATAGATCGTCAAAAAGAAAAACCAATCCATCACGGATGCCTTTGATCGTTACTGGATGTTTGGCAGCACGCGGCATCTCGCACCCGGGTTGATTCTGCATTGCAGGTCCTCCTGTTCAGTATTGCACTACCGGTTCGTAAATGATTTCTGGTAATTTATTCGCCAATTTGGAGCCGTTTTCCTTCTCCAAAAAAAGAATCCAATATTTTTCTGGCTTTCGGCCCACTGGAATTGAAACTGTGCGGATCCTTGATTGGTTTGCATGCTAAAAAGCCGCAGCAGCGCTCTAAAGGCAATGACTGCGACGACCTTTCACCAAAACCATCAGTTCTGTTGCATCTCTGGTGTCCGTTTGATCGGATCCTTTCTTGTCCAAGGAAAACTCCTCCCGAAATCGGTTAGAATCTTCCCTCTCCCATGCGCCACTCTTCATCGACCGGCAGGTATTTTTCCGCCAGAGGATACATGAACAAGGCAAAAATCCCATTAAAAATCGTCAATCGAACGGCGTTTGTCAACACCGTCATCAGGTCAACATGCGTCCAGCCGAAGATCCATACAATCCCGAAGTTCACGAATTCGACGGCAGCCGTAAATCCAAGGATATTCAAAATCAAGATGATCAAGCTGCGATTCAAAAACACCCGGAACAGAGAACCTGCAAAATATCCGAGCGCCCCCAACGAAAAGGTGTGCATGCCCAGAAAGCTGCCAAACACAATATCCTGCACTAATCCCACGGAAATTCCCAGCATCATCGCCAAGAATTGTCCGCGAAAATAAGCGATGAAAAGAACAATCAGGACCAGCAGGTTCGGTTGCACCCAACTGAACGGTTTCTGCACAAAGACGGTCGCTTGCAAAATCAGGCCCAACAACATCATCAGAAACAGGTAGATTGGACGCATAAGCCCTCCTACTTCCCGCCGTTCGCCGCGTCGACCCGCTGCACAACAAACACTTCTTCCAACCGGTTCATATTGGCAGCCGGTTTGATTTTCGCTTTTTGGGTCAGTCCCGAGTCTTCCATTTGATATTCCGTAATTTCACCGATCAGGATTCCGGCCGGAAAAATATCGGACAAACCTGACGTTACCACCTTCTGGCCGCTCTTCAACTGAGCCTCCCGGTCGATCAGTCCGATCTCCACAGCTCCGGGATCGTTGGAAGATCCACTGACAATGCCAACCGCGCGGGTTTCCTGAACCACTGCCGAAATCCCCATTCGGTTCGTGTCCGTAATCAACAAGACTTTGCTGTTGGCATAACCGACTTCTGTCACGCGCCCAACCAATCCGCCGTCCGGTGAAATAACCGCCATGCTCTTTCTGATGCCGTCTTTTTCCCCGACATCGATCAGAATGGATGAATTCCATTTGTCAGGACTTCGTCCTGTCACATTTGCGGCCCATCGCTGCGAAATATTGGGGGGTTTCAGCTGGAGCATCTTCTCCAGTTGGGCATTGCGCTGTTCCAATTCTTGCAGGCGCGTGCTTAACATGGCGTATTCTTTCAAATTGGCCTTCAATTGGGCATTCTCGTCGTACAATGCGCGGATATGCTGGATCTCGTCAATAAAACCCGAGATATGCCCCACGGGTCGGTAGACAAATTTCTGAATCGAAGAAAATGTGTCGATCAACACTTTCTCCGGCCAGGTGATTACCTCCCGTTCCTTGATCGAGAAGGATACCAGCACGACCAGCACGATCAAACTGAGCAGCAATGTTAACAACCGTTTGTTGTTGAAGAATCGGGTCACCCGTAACCCACATCCTTTTCTTGGTTAGCGTGATGATCTCTTCTTTCCCGCAAAACCGCCCCGGCTCCTGAACAAATGAATCAGATCGAGAGCTTTCCCGGTACCGATTGCCACACAATCCAACGGGTTTTCTGCCACCAGCACCGGCATTCCCGTTTCCCGTGCCAACAGGCGATCCAAATTGCGCAGCAACGCGCCGCCACCGGTCAAAACGATTCCTCGGTCCATAATATCGGCCGCCAATTCGGGAGGAGACTTCTCCAAGGTGATTTTCACCGCATCGATAATCGCATTGACCGTATCCGTCAATGCTTTGGCGATCTCCTCCGCAGAGATTGTCAGTGTTTTCGGCAGTCCCGTCACCAGGTCACGCCCGCGAATTTCGGCCGTTTCTTTCCGGTCGGAAGGCATGGCGGAACCGATGCTCAGTTTCAGATCTTCCGCTGTCCGTTCGCCTATCATCAGATTATACGCTTTCTTGATGTACTGGATGATCGCTTCGTCCATCTCATCCCCTGCCACACGGATCGAACGGCTCGTCACGATTCCGCCCAACGAAATAATCGCCACTTCCGTCGTTCCGCCGCCAATGTCAACCACCATAGAGCCGGTCGGCTCTCCCACCGGCAATCCCGCACCGATGGCTGCGGCCATCGGTTCTTCTATCGTATGGGCTTCCCGGGCGCCGGCTTGCAGGGTTGCATCTTCCACCGCACGTTTCTCAACAGCCGTAATGCCGGACGGAACGCACACCATGACGCGCGGACGGCCTGAGAATATCGATTTTTTCTTCAGCGCCTGCCGGATGAAATGGCGCAGCATGATCGCTGTGGTGTCAAAGTCTGCAATCACACCGTCTTTCATCGGACGGCGCGCGACAATATTGCCAGGGGTACGACCGATCATCAATTTCGCTTGTTCGCCGACCGCTTCGATGGCGCCGGTATCCGTGCGAATTGCGACGACAGAGGGTTCGCGGACAATGATTCCCTTACCTTTTACATAGACCAGCGTATTGGCTGTTCCCAAGTCAATCCCCATATCACGATTGTTAAACATATGAAAATGCTCCTTCCAAGACGTTTGCTAGGACTATGACTAAAACAGGCCCTTTTCTTTCAAGCTTGTAAAGCGATGTTCACCGATAATCACGTGATCCAACACTTCAATTCCCATGAGTTGGCCGACTTCAAACAATCGCTTTGTTACCAGAATATCTTCGCGGCTGGGAGTCGGGTCGCCGCTGGGATGGTTATGGACGCAGATAATTGAAGCAGAACTTTTCTTGAGTGCAGACTTAAATATTTCCCGAGGATGAACAATCGAGGAATCCAGAGATCCGATGGAAGCAACTTCTTCCCCAATCACCTGATTTTTCGTATCCAGATGAATGACGATAAAATGTTCTTTCTTTTCAAAGCGAAGACGATCCATCAAGAGATCCGCCACATCCTGGGGACTTCGAATCGTCGCAGCCGGTTCCCGGGACAGACGAGCAATCCTTCTTCCCACTTCGATCGCCGCTTGGAGTTGGACGGCTTTTGCCGGACCCATGCCCGGAATTGCGACCAACTCTTGTATATCGGCTTCCATTAACGAACGGAGCCCGCCGAATCGGGCGAGCAAATGTTCTGCCAGTCCAATGACCGATTGTCCGCTCGAGCCTGTTCGCAGCAAAATCGCCAACAACTCCGCATTGCTCAAGCTGTCGCTGCCCATGCGCATCAATCGCTCCCGCGGCCTGTCTTCCGGAGGAACATCCCGAACCAGCACGCGCGTTCTCCCGTCACTTGTCAAATCATCCACCTCTGATCGTTTCTGTCGGCTTCAGCACATGAACGTCAAATGAAGTCAACAGCGAAGCGAGCAGTTCCATGGGAAGACCAACAACAGTAAAATAATCGCCTTCAATGGAATGAACAATCGTCGAACCGATCCCCTGAATCGCGTAGGAACCCGCCTTGTCCATCGGTTCCTCCGTCCTCACATATGCCTCGATTTCATTATCGCTCAAATGACGCATATGGACACGGGTTTCCCGGTAATCGACACGATGCTTTCCGGAGGCCGCGTCTATCACGGCAACTCCCGAATAAACGGTATGTATGCGTCCTTGCAAATGGCGCAACATGCGGATGGCATCTTGTTGATCAACGGGTTTTCCTAAAACTTGTCCATCGAGCACCACAATGGTGTCCGCTCCAATCACAATGCCATCTTGTAAAGAGTTCGAAACCTCCGCAGCCTTTCTGTACGCCAGGGTTCGAACCATTTCTGCAGGAGACACGTTTCCTTCCACTGTTTCGTTTGCATCCGGTACAATCACTTCGAAGGAAAGCCCCAATCCTGACAAAAGTTCACGCCTTCGCGGCGAACCCGACGCAAGAACCAGTTTTCTCACGCGTATCACCTACAATTTTTTTGAAATCCAGTAAGCGAAACCCAGACCGATCAGGCTTGCCAAATTTAGTTTGACCTGCAAACTGAGATTATATTTGACAATCGCAAAATCTCCCGCCGGATTCCAACTGATAAATTTCGCGCGAGCCAGCCAAGCCAGCTGTTGGAACGCATTTCCAAGCAAATCGCCGGCAATCGTTCCGATCGTGAGACCGACAAGCAGAATCAACATCAGTCTCCAGCCACTGGAGGATGATCTTGCCATAATCATACCCCCTTTGCACATACATGTCCACTTTTCAACCGGATAATCTTGATTTAATTTCGACAAAAGAAAAGTCGGCTCCTGCCGAATACAAAAAAAAATCGCATGGAAATGATTTCTTCTTTTGAGAATTGATGGTGAAGCACATACTATCCTCGTTTCCATGCAAAGACTGTCCGGTAAAGAGAGGTAGCAACGTGCAGACACGAGATCGAAACTTGATTGCATCCATCATCCGAACGCTTACCGCCATTCGCAACAATCTCTGTCATCTGCCAGCCCATCTGGCACAGAACATCCTAAGCCGCTTGCAGAGCATGCAAATTCGTTTCTCCAGGGGCGTGCAGCGCCATTCCATCAAGATTCCGAAAGCCGCCATGGCTTCGATTCACACCCGGCTATTGGCCGGTTTGCATGGTTCCCCTGTACACAGACCCTCTCTGTCACCGCAAGAACAGGACATTGTAAGGTCCATTCATGAACAGACAATAGTCGCCAATCAAAATAACGTGACGCGTACCGAAGCCTATCGTCAAATCTATTTCCGCCATCCGGAATTGCATTGGGCTTTCTTGGCACATATGGTATCCCGCAACGGCGGTTGGAACATGACCGATCTGAAAGGAGAACTGCTTTCCCGATTGATGGGAGATCGGGAACGAACCGAGTTTTTTCTGTTTTTGGAACGATGCAACAGCTTGATCTTTCAGGATGCGTATCCACAGCTGCTGCTTTATGAAGAGTCCATGCAGCGGAATACCAATTTATCCAAACTGTTGCCGGAATTTTTCGTATCGAACTTTATGAAACCCTTTTGGGATGATTTTTGGCTGCGAAAAGATCCCGCGATGCTTACCCTGGCATTGATCGTCAATGAACAGAATTATATCGAAGGTCGAGTCGTACAAAACTTTCCCTATAAACAACATGTTCTGAACACCCTGCAGTTCAAAATGCAAAGCTTGTTTCAACTGACCCAAGTGTTCTTCCCTTATCGGGCAGAATCCCGCGAAGGTGAATTCCGGAAAGGCAAGATTTCACCCGGTGAGTCTCGACAGGACAGATCCAACAGGACGCGCCTGGCGGGAATCCATCTTGAGAACTTTTCCGATCTGAATGAACGGATTCAATTCGGCAAACAGTTATATGCCATTCTCTTCGGAATCCCGCAAGTGCACCAAACGGCGCTGGAATTTGCAAAAAGGGTTCCCCACACCGGATCGAGAGCCGATTATTGGCCGGATCTGTTCACAGCTTTTTTGCCGTCTCGGCAGGAATCGACCAGCCAAGGATCTGGCGCAGCCGGCGTCTTCCCCCGATATCGACAGGAGAGGCTGGTGGCCTGCCGCTTGCAATCGGGCGCCCCTCCTTTTTACAGCCCGAGATTGGAAGACGCTTGGCAAGATCAGACCTTTCAAGTCCCCGATCGGCGGGATTGGTTCCGGGACGACAGTCCGTTGCAGCATTTTGTGTCTGTGCGAGCTCCGGTGTTATTTGATATGACCGACAACTTCTGTCTGGAACTGAACAAATTGGAACTGGCCGTCCTGGCATTGGAGCCGTGGCGGGAAAACTGACAAATGGAAAACATGGCGCTGACTGACAGGAACGGCCGTACAGAGTTACTTTCTTCCAAACAGCAAATGGGCGCCAGCAATTCCCGGCGTGGTCATTTCCAGGGGATTCAGGATCACATCCAGTTCCTCTGCCGTCAAAATGCCTCGCTCCAAACAAATTTCCCTGACGGATCGGCCGGTAGTAATCGCTTCCTTGGCAATCATAGATGCGGTTTCATAACCCACATGGGGATTGATGGCCGTGACGATCCCCACACTTTGCTCAACCAGGAGTTTGCAGCGTTCCACATTGGCCTCCAACCCGTCAATCAGGTTGGTGATGAAGACACGCACTCCATTTTGCAGAATCGACAAGGATTGCAGCAGGTTGAACACCAGCACCGGTTCCATGACGTTCAGTTCCAGTTGACCCGCTTCCGATGCCAAGCCGATCGTTTGATCATTCCCTTGGATCTGAAAGGCGATTTGATTGATCACTTCCGCCATAACCGGATTCACTTTCCCCGGCATGATGGAAGACCCCGGCTGCCGCGGTGGAAGTTTCAGTTCACCCAAGCCGGTGCGTGGTCCCGATCCCATCAACCGGATGTCGTTGGCAATCTTCGACAAATTGATCGCACAGATTTTCAGCGCCGCCGACACTTCCGTGTAGGCATCCGTATTTTGTGTCGCATCCACCAAATCTGCGGCCCTCTGCAAATCGAGTCCTGTCATCTGCCGCAGAAATTCAGTGACCTTCGTTATGTATTCCGGCATGGCATTTAATCCGGTTCCAACGGCTGTAGCGCCCATGTTGATCTCCCGCAGATTGTCCAGCGACCTCCGAATTCGTACAAGATCCCGTCCCATCACGCGCGCATAGGCGCCGAACTCCTGACCCATCCGGATCGGAACTGCGTCCTGCAGGTGTGTACGGCCCATTTTGATCACTTGGTCGAACTGTTTCTCTTTCGTTTCAAGAGCGTTTTTCAATTCGCCCAACGTTTCCAGCACCCCGTTGGCCAGGTTGAGGGCCGCGATTCGAATTGCAGTCGGAAATGCGTCGTTTGTTGACTGTGCCATGTTGACATGCGTATTCGGCGAACATTTGACATAGTCGCCTTTCTGACCGCCCATCAGTTCAATCGCGCGATTGGCAATCACTTCATTGGCGTTCATATTGATGGAAGTACCGGCGCCGCCCTGGATCGAATCGACAATAAACTGATCAAGCAGCTTGCCTGCAAGGATTTCATCAGCAGCCCGGGTGATCGCCTCCGCAATTTCCGGACGCAACACGCCTATGTCCCGGTTTGCCATCGCCGCCGCTTTTTTGACGGCTGCCAATCCCCGTATCAATTCTTTGTGCGGCGGAATGCCCGTAATCGGAAAGTTCTCCACCGCCCGCAGTGTCTGGATTCCATAGTACGCGTCTATCGGTACTTCTTTCATTCCGAGCAGGTCTTTTTCAATCCGCATGTTCTCCATCTGCAACGACCCCTTTTCCCCTCCAACATTTGGTCAAATTCAGCATATCATACGCCCAAATGCTTGTCCAAACACGGATTACTGCCTCTCAAGGGATCAGTTTATTGATTAATTCTTCATAATCGACCATACCTTGCACCAATTGACGTTCCGTCATCAACAACTCCTTGCCTGAAGCTATGGAAGAAGCCGCATTCCGCAATTGTTCCGTCATGTCGTCCAACCGTATCAGTTCCCCTTTCTTTCCTGCTTTCTCCAGGATCTTTCGCGCCATCTCAGCCTGACCGGCAAATGTTTGCACATTTTGCCGCCAATCGCCGACTTTCTCTTGACGGGCAGGATCTATAGCGATCTCGATGCCGTTTTTCATCAACTGAACGGCTTGCGTCAGGACGCTAGCCAAGGTAGCCGCATCCTTGCCTGCGATCCCCTGCAGCTTGCCTTTGCGCTCGATAATTTTGTACTCTTTCGCATAAAAATGGATCTGCGCCTGAGTTAACGCATCTGCAATCGATTGACCCCGTGTTTTGTCCGGGGCAACGCCAACCAGCAATTGATAACCGTCGGAAGAGCGCAGAACAGGGGAAATACTCATTTTTTCAAACTCGGCCACTCCCTTTTTCGCACGCTCTAGTTCTTTGTATACTCCAACTTGATAGGCGGTCAATTGCACTCCAGGCAGCGTGACAGGGCTGTCCTGCGCTCTTGGCGCCGTTTTGGGATCCATCGTCGTAACGGTCGGGTGCAAATCGGAAGCACCGTTTTGAAAGACAAACAGAACGGCAAGTCCCAATGCGATTCCCGTAACGGCAGCCAACAAAGCGGACCACAGCCACGTCCCGCCGCCAAAGGGGGAGCGGCTCTTGGGTTCTGTTCTTGCATACGGACGCTGCTTTCTGTGAAACGAGGGTCGCGCAAACCGTTCTTTGTGATGCGGCAAGGCGACACTTTCCCAGAAAGGCCTGGCCTCTTTGCCGCTTTCGCGAACAAACCGCGCCTCTTGAACCGGTTCCTGGCGAGTTGGCCGAAATCTGAAAGTCATGCGAGACTTGTCCATATGACTTGCTCCTTCCGAATCTATCATTTGCTATAACGTTATGACCGTTTTCCGTTTCGTATGCCAGAAAATGATAGATT
>JAGVBM010000287.1 GCA_020059765.1 Bacillota bacterium | reverse complement strand
GTTCGTCGATGTATCGATAATCAGCTTAAGCATACTTGCCTTAAATTGTTCCATACTGGAAGCCCCCCACTTATGCTCTGTTTTCTATACTCTCATTATAAAGAAAAAAGGAAGCCTGCGGGCATCCTTTTTCATAATTCGAAATTACCGTCATATTTTGTTCGCGAAACCCTTTTCCCATTCTTCCGACGGGATTTCGTCTATCAGATAGGGGCGGGAAAAGTGGAATCCCTGTCCGTATTCGATTCCCAATTCACGAAGTTTTTGCATATCCTCCAATCGCTCGATCCCTTCGGCGATTACGTGACTATCCATAGATTCTCCAACTTTTTTGAAATTCTCGACAATAATTGCCTTTGTTCCAGAACGGTGCAAGTCTCCGACAATCTCCATACAAACTTTGATAAAATGGGGTTTCATCTCGATCAGTTCCACCATATTGGCGTTTCCCTTGCCAAAATCGTCCATGGCAATGTAATATCCTCTTGCATCGGCAAACTTTCGCCAGGAGAAACCTGTTGGAACATGCTCGGTGACTTCCAGGACAATTCGTATTCCATTGGCGGCACTTAAAATATGTGCTGCCTGTTCGAGAGTATGCCGGGATACATCCGCTTCGATATTCAGAAATACTCCTTTGGGAGTAATCGGCTTCAGCCGCTCAATCTTTTCCGTCAGTTTCCTGCATGACAACAACGTAAGCTGCTCGAGAACCCCATATTGACGAGCCAAGCGATACATTTCATCCGGCAACAGCACTCCGCCGGGCGCACGGCTCAGAACCTCAACCGCCTCGACCTTTCCGGTCCGAAGATTTACAATAGGTTGTGCTGCCAGTTCCAGTGAGTCGTTGTACAACATATTGAACAGCAACATGGGTTTCATATTGTTCGGAATCGGTTCCGCCTGCATTCATACACCCCGCCATCAAAGGCTAAAAATAAAAAACCACTTCACAGAAAATCCATGAACCGGCCGGTTGCACTACTCGCTCCCGCTCATTCAAGTGCCCAATTACGAATGAACATTCATCGCTTCCAATATATTTCCTTTGCTTCCAGTGTAAAGAAACGGGCAAAATTTTTCAACATACGATAAGGATATTGGACAAAATAATATCCTTTTACTGTAAATTGCTATATTCTAAAAGTTGCGATTTGCTCTTGCAGTTTTTCCGCCGACTCGCGCAATATCTGGGCGGAAGCGGCTATTTCCTGCATGAAAGCCGTTTGATCCGTGATGGAAGAAGCGACTTGCTGCGCACCCAGTGACGACTCTTCGGCAATTGTGGCCACCTGCTGTCCACTGGCAAGAGTCTCGTTCATCGATTGAACCTGAATCGACATCAATTGCTCAATTTCACTGATAGAATCGACCGACAACCGCACCGATTCACGCATGCTCTCAATTGCCTTGGTAGTTTGTTCCCCTCTCCCTGATTCTTCCGTTGCCAGCCGGGATTGCTGCATGATTTGTCCGACAACCTCCTTCACCTCTTTTTGCATGTCAAGAATCAGCTCGGAAATCTGCTCGGTCGCGACATGGCTTTGATCAGCCAGTTTACGGACTTCTTCCGCGACAACCATGAACCCCCTGCCCTGCTCACCGGCTCTTGCCGCTTCGATCGAGGCATTGAGCGCCAACAAGTTGGTCTGGTTGGCAATATCGCCCACCACCCGGATAATATCCCCGATTTTTTGCGCATTGTGTTCCAATCGATTGACCACTTCCATTGATTTCCGATTCGCTTGGGCAATGCTTTGCATTCCATCGATGAGAGAACGAACGGAATCGGTTCCCTGTTCCAATGTACCCGCCATCTCCTGAAACAACGATCTCGATCGCAGCACTCGATCGTTAGCTTTCCGCGCAAGTTCAGCAGCGCTCTGAATTTGTTCGGACGTCCGAGCCGTCAGTTCGAATTGAATGTCCGACCCACTCGAAATTTCCGAGATGGTTCTGGCAATCACTTCCACGCTGCCGGCAGCGGTCTCGGAAGCAGCGGACAGTTCAGTTACAATCCCGTGCGTCTGCACAAAATTGTCCTGAATCTTCCGCACCATTAGGCGAAGGTTGTCCAACATCGCGTTAAACGCAAGACCTAACGCCCGCAGTTCATCGTCCGATCTCGAAACTTCCACCGTCTGTCGCAAATCGCCCGTCGCCGCAGAATTGGCCACCTGTTCCAACGAATAAAGCGGTTTGGCGATCATCTTCGCCGCCACAAAGCCGAGAATTCCCGACCAGATAACGCCCAGCAAGAGTATCGCTGCCTGATACAGCGGATCCGGCACCGCAGGAGCAATCCAGTCTTTCAGCACAAAAATAAAAATGGCACTGGTTGTGTAAGTGATCGTAGCCAACAGCATAATCCCCAAAACAATCTTTTTGACAAGACTGAATCTGTAAGTTCGTTTTCCCCCTGCCATGTCCCGTCACTCCCTATTCTCAAACCGCATATTCAGTTTGATCATATCTTCTAGATTAATATCTTCGCTGGAAAAAGGCTTTTTCCTGTCAAAAAATCATACTCCTTCTCGAATATCATATGATATATGGGTTTTGAGGTTGTTTCGACTTGGAGGTGCAGGATGACGTCTCTGGCGACAAAGAAGCTGGGTTATATAACTCTCGGATTGATCGCGGCGGTCTCACTCGGAATCGGCGGTGCGAAATGGCTGGTGGGCCAAATGAATTCACCCGATGTGGGAGAACTGTTGCGGCAAGGAGATCAACAGCTGGCTGCCGACAATTACAGCGAGGCCTTGCGTCTCTATGTGGAAGCCTCCCAGATCAAACCCAACAGCAATGAAATCAAGGACAAAATAAAAAAAGTCGATGAAGCCGTCAAGCTGCTGCAGGCGGGAAACACCCCGCCCTCCTCGACTTCCGGCGGAACATCGTCAGGCAATCAGTCAATCACGATTTCACCGAACGAAACGCAAACGACAAACAAGCCGTCACAAAACAGCGCTCAAAAATCAGTCCCCAATCTGGCGGGGCTGACGTTGGAACAAGCACAACAAGTATTGTTGCAACACGGCATTCGCTATCAATATGTGATTGAACCTTCAAGCGCTCCGAAAAACACGGTTTTCAAACAAAGCATGGATGCCGGGCAACCCTATCCGCCCGGTGAGCGAATTACATTCCATGTCAGCCAGGGTCAATAGCCTGATGCCGCAAGCGCGAAAAAGACCGTTGCGACAGGCGACGGTCTCTTGTTTCAGATCGATTTTTTCTTTGGCTATGTTGATATAATGTCATTCATTAAATCTTCCCATAATTATGGTGTTATAGTATTTACCGTCGGCAAGAATTTTGTCGTTTTTTAATATACCTTCGATTTCAAAGCCAAGCCTTTTATACAGTTTAATGGCT
>JAGVBM010000282.1 GCA_020059765.1 Bacillota bacterium | reverse complement strand
GGTTCCGTCATGGGCCACAAGCAGTTGAAGGCAATCGTCATCAAGTCCAAGTCAAACATGCCGAAACCGGCTGATGAAGACAAATATAAAGTTGCGATTCGCAACGGATTGAAAGCGATCATGGAGAGCCCGATCACCGCTCCTAACAAGGGAGGGTTGTCCTTATACGGCACCAACGTGCTGATGAACGTGACCAACACGGTAGGGGCGCTGCCGACGCGCAACTCCCAGTTTTCCAATTTTGATCTGGCGGACGACATCAGCGGCGAGACGATTCGCGACACGATTCTGGTGGAAGAACCGACTTGTCACGCCTGTCCGGTTGCTTGCAAAAAGTTGGTGGAAGTGCCTTACGGGAAATACAAAACTCGTGTCGAGAGTTACGAATATGAATCGGCATGGGCACTGGGCGCCAACTGCGGCACGAACAACCGTGAGGCAGTCGCCTATATGATCGATCAGTGCAACGAATACGGAATGGATACAATTGAAATGGGCAACGCCTTGTCCACCGCAATGGAAGCCTATGAAAAGGGGCTGCACCAAGAACAGATTGACTGGGGCGATGTGGATCTGATGATCGACTGGATTCGCAAAACCGCAGCTCTGGAAGGAATCGGCGCTACGTTGGCGGAAGGAGCCGGTCGGGCGGCAGCCGCCTTCGGCAATTCGAAGTTGGCGATGGTCGTGAAGAATCAGTCGATTCCCGCCTACGACCCGCGGGGCATTCAAGGGATTGGTCTCGGCTTCGCAACCAGCAATCGCGGTGCGTGCCATTTGCGGGGCTATACGGTTGCCAGTGAAATTCTGGGGATTCCGGAACCGACAGACCGATTGCATGCGGAAGGAAAAGGACTCTTGCTGAAGATCTTCCAAGATCTGCATTCCTTCTCCGATTCCCTGGACATCTGCAAGTTTTCGGCATTTGCGGAAGGCGCGCAGGAATATGCGGAACAATATTCCGCCGTGGTCGGAATCGACATCACCATGGAAGACGTGTTGAAAATCGGCGAGCGCATTTACAACCTTGAGCGTTACTATAACAATCTGACAGGCTTCGACGGAAAAGACGATACGCTGCCGGAGCGTTTCCTGACAGAAGGCGGGACGGGCGGCAGTGAAGGAGAAATCAGCAAACTGCCGGAAATGCTGAAGGAATATTATGCGGAGCGCGGTTGGGTCGACGGAGTCGTGCCGGAAGACAAACTTCGCGAACTGCAGATTATTGCGTAGGGCAGAGCGCGTAGGGTAGAGCGGAAATTAAAATTGGAGCAGCAATTCTGTATCTTGCCGGGGAAGTGCATGGTTTGACGCACTTCCCCGGTTTGGTGCTGTGTGCAAAAACTGACAAGCGTTCCTTCAATGCTTCGGTTGACTCACCTGTCTTCGAATATAAGCCGTTGCGATCAGAAGCAGCGGCAGGATGACACTGTAGGTAAAGTCGTAAAAGGGCCAAATTTTGGCAACCACGTGGTTAAAGTACACGATATTGGGCGAGATGATCAAGGACATCGGAATCAATATCAAGCCCAACGGCAGGATGAGGGGGCGCAGGCTTGTCAACCGGAGAATTTGGGCGAGCCCCAAAACGGCTGAAAAGAAATAAACGGTGATCTTGAAAAATATCGTGATTAACCAAATGCCTGTCAGCAAAGATTCGATCCTTTCCAAGAAGTCTCCGACATGGATCTTTTTCGCCAACTCATAACTCGGATAAAAGGTTCGGTTCGTCAGTTCCGAACCCAAGACCAGTATGGACAGTGTTGTAATCAGGATCAAGACGAGACCGCCAATCACAGACCCCCATAGCAAACTGTGCAGCACTTTGTTTTGTTCATTGACAAACGGAATCAACATCAGAAAAACAACCAGTTCCATAAAGGGGAACGCAATAAAGGTCAGTGACCCGCGCAGCATCGCTTTGGTCCCTTCGCCGAAAAGGGGTTGCAAATTTTCCAGTTTGGCTTGTGGAACAATAAATACTACCAAAAACAAGAACAAGATCGTCAGCCAAGGGAAAAAAGCCTCGGCCGTGCGCGCGATCGGTTCCAGCCCGAGGCGAACAGCCATCAGTACGACAAGCAGAAAGACAATATGGATCGATTCAATCGGAGTTTCCGGCATGATTTGTGTGGTCATGAAATCTCCGATTTCACGCAAATGTGCGGTTGCGGAAAAGAAGGGATAACTTACGAATAACAAGGATATGACAATTCCCAACCATTTGCCGAGAATTTTTTCGCTGAATTCGACAAAGGTGAGGTTTGGATAGAGTCGACTGGTAACATGGAGCAATCCAACCACCAACACCCCGACAAGCAAGCTGAAGATGGAGGCGATCCACGCATCCTGCTTGGCTTCGGCAGTTGTCAGCGAAGGAAGAATCAGGATGGAGTCGCCGATGGTGACGATTAGAACCAATATCATCAACTGACGGGCTGATAGCTTGACATCTTTCAACATAGTCTGACCGCCTTTGTGGACAAATGGTTCTTCACTGTAAGAGCCGAAACACAAGGCTGCTGAGCGGATTGAAAACGGCTTCCATCCATTCTGCCGGATTCGGCAGTTGAATCTGCAGTCCTTGCGCACCGTTAATTGCAACTCCGATTCCGAGCATCAGATAAAATACCCAAAGATCTTTCTGCGAAGAGTTTTTTCGCAGATAGGGAACTTCCATCAGAACAATGACAATGGCTGCGGCAGCGATCAGGGATAGTTGTGCCATGCCAGTTTACTCCTGCATCTCTTTTTGCAATGATTGGTTGGTGGTGCCGACACGCCGGATTTTAACGTCCACTTGAATATCGACGGGCAGTTCGGCGAACACGGCACTCCAATTGTTTCGCAGTTTCTTCCAAACATCCGGGTTCTCCCGGCGTACAGCTTCGCCAAAGCCGAAGATATCCGCTTGATATTCGGTTTGCGTCTTGCGGATTGCCTGTTCCATAAAAGATTTGATGATTTTTTCAGCTTTTGTTTGCAAATGGTCAATGGTGTCCGGATTCAACAGATCAATGCTGCAATTTGCTTCGGCCACGTTTTCTTCAACGGCGAGGTGAACATTGATCCTCGGATGATCTTCTGTAACGGACGCTTTAATATCCGATTTCGTGCGAATGACCTCCATGAGGACGTTTCCCCCCTGCGGACAATTGACGTGACCCACGGTGCTTTTCACATTGCCCATTATGTAATTGTACCCTTTGCTTTCCTCTTCATTGAGCCAGCCAACCAATTTGTCTTTTTTAAAAACTGCAACTGACGTATACTTCAGTCGGGTAGGTGCAACGGTTTCCACGTTCTTCCTAGTTTGTCCAACAGATTTGTCGCCTATGACTTCGATTCCGGTAATGACCGGATTGATTCCGTCGGATAAGATGTTGGAGACTAATTCATCCAATTGCAGGGCAACTGTCGGGGCCCATGTTTTTTCCGACGTTTCCAGTGAAAGGTACAATTTGTTGGCAGGAATTTTCTCAATTATGGTCAGAGTTTTCAATACATTCCCCGCTGGCTGATCTTTTGCTACAGTCAAATAGAAGTCGGTGCGGAATTCGGGCTCCCGTGAGATAAAATCCAGCACCTTGCTTATACCGTCTCTTGCAACCTCTTCGCTGAGCACAAGGATTCGCAAATGGGCAAAGTACATTTTTCGTGGGGAAACTTTGGTGATTTTTCGAATCGCTTCAAACAAAGTTTCCCCCGTTTCCGAATGTACGGAGACGGGGCTGCGCATCGTGCTGGCTTGCTTGAGGGCAATTTCGCTCGGATTCACGACTTGCACGGTTACTTTGTACCCCTGTTCCGCTTTGTCAATTGCCATTCCCATCGCAATCGCAAGATCGTTCAGTTCTTTCCGGCTCCAGCAGCCGACGAGAGAGAACAACAGCGTGAACAGGATCAGATGGAATCCCAATTTGCGAAGCATGAACGTCACCTGCCTCTGTTACGTTTCTCGCCGATTCGGCTTTTGCGCGGGAGGAGTCTCCTCGCGAATCACGTTAATCTGGCTGATCAAGCGGGGCCGCGTCAACAAGCTCCAATGCGGGAAACGAAACATGGAGTCTTTTTGTCCCATATAGTTCAACGGAGCAAACGGCGACAAATAAGGCACACCGAAAGATCGCAGGCTGGAAAGATGCAAGACCATGGCCAGCATGCCCAACATAATCCCGAACAATCCGAAAGAAGCGGCTAATCCCATGAAGAGAAAACGCAGAATCCGCACGGATATCGCAAAGTTATAGGAAGGCAGGACAAAACTGGCGATTGCGGTGATCGAAACGACAATCACCATGGCTGCCGATATGATACCTGCTTCCACCGCCGATTGACCAATCACCAAGGCCCCCACAATGGACAACGCTTGTCCGACATTACGCGGCATGCGCGTTCCCGCCTCCCGTAATATTTCAAACGTTAGTTCCATCATGAATGCTTCCACAAATGCAGGGAAGGGAATGCCTTCCCGTTGTGCCGCGAGACTGATCAATAGGGTTGTCGGAATCATTTGCTGGTGAAAGGTTGTGATCGCAATATACAGGGAAGGTCCGAGCAGAGCGATAAAAAAGCTGAAAAACCGCAGCATTCGTATCAGGGTGGATATATCCGCCCGTTGATAGTAATCTTCCGGAGATTGAAAAAACTGGGTGAACAAAGCGGGAACCAACAGTACAAACGGTGTCCCGTCGACCAAGATGGCAATCCGCCCTTCCAATAACCCGCCGGCAACCGCATCGGGACGTTCCGAATTAAAGACAGTGGGGAAGGGGGTGAACGTTTCATCCTGAATGAGTTCTTCGACATAACCGCTTTCCAGAATACCGTCGATTCGCACCCGGTCCAGTCTGATTCGTACCTCTTCAATAACTTTTTCGTTAGCCAATTCTCTGATATACATAAGGGCCACACTCGTTTTCGTCATCTGTCCCATCGTTCGTGTTTCCAGCCATAATCTGGGATCTTTGATTCTTCTGCGTATCAGAGCGGTATTGGTCCGCAAGTTTTCGGTAAAACCTTCCTTGGGTCCCCGGACAACGGTTTGCGAAGTGGATTCCTCGACATTTCTGTCTTCCCAGCCTTCCGTATTGACGGCAAGTCCGATCGCTGCTCCGTCCAGCAAAATCACGGTGCCGCCGGACAGAATACTTTCGAATAATCCGGTGAAGTCGGTAATCTCACGGAGATTGGCGACAGTCAACGACATTTGCTTAATTTCATTGATGAGATCAGCAATTTGCAGCAGCGAAGAGGGAAGTGAATGTCGATGCTGCATCAGGGATGGCAGGATAAAATCCTGAACGGCCTTTACGTCGGCGAGTCCGTCCATGTATACGATGGCTGCCTGTATCACAAGCGGGTCTTGGCGAAGCAAGATTTCGCGAACGATAAGATCGGAACTTTGCCCCATGGTCTGCCGAATCTTGGACAGATTAAGGGCAAGTGAGGCGAGCAGCGGTTCGTGTTCCGCATCGAGGTGCGGATGATGAAGAGGACGTCTTTGTTTGTTAATTTTCTTGATGGAGCGGACAAATCCCATAATCATCCCCCTTTGTGTATGTAAGCATTTCCAAAATATCCGTATAATATTGAAATTCCCATAGAATATTGAAATCCCCATCCGGCAGAGCAGCGGATGGGGATGAAATCGAAAATATGTGGGATGCAGCGATCATCCTCCGCCGCGCAAGGCTTTCAGGCGAAACTGTGCAACCACCCGTTCGACGGCGGTCGGATCACCGGAAAAAGTAATAAAGGTACGGGGAAGACAGAGCGATTTTGAGAAAGAAAGGCAGCTTTCCGGTTCGAGGGATGCGGTCCAACCTTCCCCCCTTATACATGTGACAGAGTCATCAAGCGATGAGGATGGTTCCGAAGTGCCGCCCAGTTCTTGCAAAAACCGGATATAGGAAGATTGATGGAGACCGCGAAATTCCAGTCTCAATCTTAACCCCCTCCAACCGGCGGAATTAAGGCCACCTCATCTGTTGCCGACAATACCGTATCGAGTCCGTCACCGTGGATGATGTTTTTTCCGTTTACAAATACGTGCACAAAAGGCTTCAGTTGTTCATGCTGATCAAACAACTCATCTTGAAAAGCGGGGAACCGGTCGATGAGCACGGCAAGCAGTTCGCGGATCGTCTGGTTGTCTTTGACGGGAAGCGTTATTTCTTTCCCGGAAACAATCTGGCGAAAAGTGGCAAACACTTTTACGATCATAACACTCACTCCCTTTCTTACTAAGTTAGCATATGCAAAAAGGAATGGAAGAGAAGAATCAGAAAAAAATGCATATTTGACTATTTGACTACAGTAGGGGGGTATGGTATAAGTGTGTTGTGCAGATTCGTCAACTGGCTGCGAGGGAGGTGTGGTTATGCATCTGTACCAGGACAACAAAGAAGATTTGCTGAAACGTTTGAAGAAAGTCGAGGGGCAAATTCGCGGCATCCACAAAATGATCGAAGAGGATCGTTATTGTGTCGACATATTGAATCAGATCGCGGCTGTGAAGGCTGCGCTCAATAAAGTCGGACTCAGCTTGCTGGACAGCCATACACGGGGCTGCGTAGCCGACGCGATCAAGGATGGCGACGGATCGAAACATATCGACGAGTTAATGGAAGTGGTCCGGATTTTTACGAAATAAAGAAGGTTGAGTCTATGGGGAAAGGCTGACGCTGATGGGGGCAAAGCGCTCTGCGATCGGCAGACAGGGAAGGAGGAGGAAAAGATGGGTTCATCCGAGACGCTGGATCTGAGACCGGAAGGCAATGGGAAACGAACCGAATTGGCCATCACCGGCATGACTTGCGCCGCATGTTCCACGCGAGTTGAAAAACAGTTGGCGAAAGCGGCGGGTGTAAAAAAGGTTCACGTAAACTTGGCCAGCGAAAAAGCCACGATTGTGTTTGAGGAAGGCGCAACGGATGTGGACGCTCTCATCAAAGTGGTCGAGAAAGCCGGTTACGGCGCCAAAGAACAGGCGAAGATCGACGAAGAGGAGGAGCGGTTCCGGCGGCAGCAGGAATACAACAAACAGGAATACATGCTGATTTTTTCATCCTTGTTGACACTTCCGCTGGTTTTGCAGATGGTCAGCATGTTTACTTCGATCGAGATCATGCTGCCCGTTATGATCCAGTTCGCGTTGGCGACATTGGTGCAGTTCATTCCGGGCTGGCGCTTCTATGACGGTGCGTACAAGACGGTGCGCGGCGGCAGCGCCAACATGGACGTATTGGTGGCGCTTGGCACGTCTGCGGCCTATTTTTACAGTGTATACAATACATTCTTCGGAAAGGGAGACGTGTATTATGAAGCGTCTGCCACGGTCATGACCCTGATTCTCTTCGGAAAGTTCCTTGAGTTGAGGGCCAAAGGACATACGTCGGACGCCATCAGGAAACTGATGAATCTGCAAGTCAAGACGGCGAGGGTGATACGGGATGGTGAGGAACGGGATATTCCGATCGAAGAGGTGCAAGTCAATGAGATTGTCGTGGTCCGTCCGGGTGAAAGGGTGCCGGTGGACGGATTCATTGTCGATGGAGAGTCCAGCGTTGACGAATCGATGTTGACTGGCGAAAGCGTTCCGGTCAGCAAGGTTGTCGGAGACAAAGTGATTGGGGCAACGATCAACAAACACGGTTTGTTTCGTTTTAAAGCGACAAGAGTCGGAAAAGATACGGTTTTGGCCCAAATCATTCGCATGGTGGACGAAGCGCAAGGCTCTAAAGCGCCGATCCAACGATTGGCAGATAACATAGCGGGGATCTTCACACCGGTGGTCTTGGCGATTGCCGCTGCCGTCTTTCTGCTGACGTGGCTGCTGACAGACTTCCAACTGGCTTTGGTGCATGCCGTATCCGTATTGGTGATCGCTTGCCCGTGCGCGCTTGGACTGGCAACGCCGACCGCCATTATGGTAGGAACCGGACGCGGTGCGGAACACGGCATTCTGATTAAAGGCGGTGAATCACTGGAAACCGCCCACAAGATCAACACGGTGGTGCTCGACAAAACGGGAACGATTACAAAGGGCAAGCCGGAAGTAACGGATATACTCCTGGCAAGCGCTCAATCGAACGGAGAATTGCTGCAAATCGCCGCCAGTGCCGAAACGGGTTCGGAGCACCCGTTGGCCGCAGCCATTGTGGAAAAGGCAAAAACACAAGCAATGGAACTGCTGCCCATCCGCAATTTCCGGGCGATTCCGGGGCATGGTGTTGAAGTGGAAGTTGAACGGGCGCAGGTTGTCATCGGCAACCGCAAATTCATGACAGATCGCGGCATCGATTTCTCCTGGCTTCGTGCAGAAATTGAAAGGCTGGAACAGGACGGGAAAACGGTCATGCTGATTGCCAGGGAAGGAACGCTGTCGGGAGCCATCGCTGTGGCCGACACCGTGAAAGAGACGTCGGCGGAAGCGATCTCCGCTTTGAAAAATATGGGGATTGAAGTGGTCATGATGACCGGCGACAATCGTCGAACTGCGGAAGCGATTGCCCGGCAAGTGGGTATCGAGCACGTGCTGGCGGAAGTCCTTCCCGAACACAAAGCGGAGCATGTGGTGAAACTGAAACAGCAGGGCAAAGTCGTCGCTATGGTGGGCGATGGAATCAACGACGCCCCCGCCTTGGCGGCCGCTGATGTCGGCATGGCGATTGGCACCGGAACGGATGTGGCGATGGAAGCGGCTGATCTAACATTGATGCGCGGAGATTTGCGCAGCATACCGGATGCCATTGGCCTG
>JAGVBM010000227.1 GCA_020059765.1 Bacillota bacterium | reverse complement strand
GGACGGAATGTCCGGATTCAATTTTCGAGAGATCGAGCAAATCGTTGACCAATCGGCTTAGTCGGTCCGACTCTTCAAAAATGATGCGGATAAATTGACGCCGCATGTCCGGATCCTCCATGGCCCCATCCAGCAAAGTTTCGGCAAACCCGTGAACCGCCGTGATCGGGGTGCGCAGTTCATGGGAAACATTTGCGACGAATTCAGTCCGCATCTGCTCGACCCGTCGCCATTTGGAGACATCGTGCAGGACAACCACCGCTCCCACAATCGAGTGATTTTTCCCTTTGATCGGGGTAGCGTAAAGCTCCACGATCGTTTCCACCGGAGTGGTCAGGGTGATTTCCGCCCGCTTGCTTTCTCCCTGTTCCAATACTTCGTCAATCAGGGAGGACAGGCCGTAGGAACGCCCGACTTCCCAGTGCCATTGGCCCAACAGCGCTTTTCCCGCGTGCCGCAATAATCCTTCCGTTGCCTGATTCACCACCTGGATCCGGCCGGCCCGATCCACCACCATAACCCCGGAGTCCATATGAGAAAGAACACCTTCTAATTTGCTTTTTTCCTGAATCAAGTCTTCGATTTGATCTGCCAAGCGATTCGCCATCAAATTGACCGATTCTCCCAGTACAGTTAATTCGTCTTGATGCCTGCGGTAGCGGACACGTTCATGGAACGCCCCGCTTGCAATCCGTCTTGTCACCTTCGTAATCTCTTCAATTGGGCGGGAAATGCCGGATGCAAAATAGAACCCGATTAACGATGAGACCCCTGCAATCAAGAATAAACCCAACGCCACATTGACCCAAAGGCCGCGAAGTTCTCCGTAGACCCCTGGCAGTAAGATACTGGCTCGAATTACACCGTATACTTCATTGCCACTTGTCACGGGAACCGCAACGTACAAACTGTTTGTTTCCATTCGTTCATCCAAACGTATGGAGGTTCCAGTTCGTTTGTTAAGGGCATCAGCAACTTCCGGTCCTGCCTCTGATCCTTGCTGAATAATAAGATCGGTATCGTACAGCACATCGCCTCTACGGTCATAGATCGTGATCCGTTTGTTCGTTGAATAGGAAACCATATCCGCAATTTCAAAAATCGGCGGCAAATAGGTATTGGGTGTCGCCATCAACGGAGACACCCAATCCGCTACAATTTTTGCTTCGTTGATTAAACCATCACGGATCTTTTCCATGTATACCTGTTCGATAAATTTAAGTGAAAAAAGGCCTGAAATAAACAGGGCCACAACCAATAAAACGACATACGTCATTGTGATACGTCCACGAATCCCCTTCATTTTCCGGTTCCCCCACGTTACGGTTCGCCTTGCACCAATTTATATCCAACACCGCGAACGGTCCGGATGTATTCAGGGTTCTTGGGATCCTTTTCCAGCTTGTCACGGAGATGGGAGATGTGAACGTCCACAATTCGCGTATCTCCGGCAAACTCATATCCCCACACCTTGTCCAGCAAATGGTCGCGACTTAACACTCGCCCCATACTTTTCGCCAGATACTGCAGCAGTTCAAATTCCCGAGGTGTCAAATCGATTCGCTCACCGCGAACCGTAACTTCATACTTATTAACATCAATCGTAATATCGCCGCATTGATAAGTTCCTTCTGCGGCAGTGGATTCATCTCCCACACGGCGGAGAACCGCCTTTACCCTCGCTACGAGCTCCCGTGGCGAAAATGGCTTGGTCACATAATCATCCGCGCCCATTTCCAGCCCCAGTATGCGATCAATTTCGTCGTCCCGTGCAGTCAACATGATAATCGAGGTATTGAACCCGTCTTTGCGTAATCTCTGGCAAACATCCATTCCGTTCAAACCGGGCAGCATAAGGTCCAAAATCAACAAATCCGGACGTTCTTCACGCACAATTTCAAGCGCTTGCAAGCCGTTATCCGCAGTCAGAACTTCATATCCTGCTTGTGTCAGATTATATTCCACCAGCTTTACAATCGATTCTTCGTCGTCCACAACCAAAATTCGATTTGCCATATTCCACCTCCGGTGTGCGACCTTCCATTGAACCCTCAACTCATTTTAGAAAAAGCAGGTCCATCATGAAAGACCTGCCCATCTGTCAAATTATAGATTTAAATCCTTACGTTTTCCGTTGACCATGTAGATGACCCATTCGCCAATGTTGGTTGCCCTGTCGGCTACCCTCTCCAGATAACGAGCCACCATCAACAGGTGGGTCAGCTGCCGGTTGGTAGACCTGTCAGTTCCCATCAGTTCGATAATCTCTTCAAAAATCGTCGAGTACAGTTTGTCGACTGCGTCATCTTTGTCAGCCAACGCTTCTGCCCGCTCCACATTGCGTTCCACGTACGCGGTCAATGATTCACGCAGCATATCTTTTGCCATATCAGCCATTCGCGGAATGTCAATCAACGGTTTTACCAGGGTCTCGCCCGACAGGCGAACCGTTGTTTTCGCGATATCAACCGCGTGATCTGCAATTCGTTCCAAATCTGTTGCTATTTTCAGCGCCATTCCAATGACACGCAAGTCGCCAGCCATTGGTTGTTGCAGCGCAATGAGACGGAGACATTTTTCTTCAATGCTGATCGTCATCTCATCAATTTTATCGTCCTGGGCAACCACTTCCGCTGCCAATTTCACGTCCATTTTGGCGAGGGATTTGACCGCTTGGTAGATTGCTTCTTCTACCAATGTCCCCATTTTCAAAACGTCAGCTTGCAATTCTTCAATCGAATTATGAAAGCTCGAACGTGTATCCATACATCCAACTCCTTCTCCAAAATTTCGGCAGCGTTTTATCCGAACCGACCGGTAATATAATCTTCGGTTCGCGGATCTTTTGGCGCGGTAAATATTCTGTCCGTGTCACCGGACTCAATGAGATACCCGTTTAAGAAAAAGAATGTTTCGTCTGAGATCCGGGCTGCTTGTTGCATATTATGCGTAACAATGATGATGGTATAACGTTCTTTCAAAGATTGTGTCAATTCTTCAATTTTTAAGGTCGATATCGGATCCAACGCGGAGGTTGGCTCATCCATCAGCACCACATCCGGCTCAACTGCCAGCAAACGTCCAATACAAAGGCGCTGCTGCTGTCCGCCCGACAAGCTCATGGCGGACTTGTGCAAACGGTCTTTGACTTCGTCCCACAGCACTGCTTGTATCAGGCTCTTCTCAACGATTTCGTCAAGAACCGCTTTTTTCTTTATTCCATGAATACGAGGTCCATACGCAATATTGTCATAGACGCTCATCGGAAACGGGTTGGGGCGTTGAAACACCATACCAACTCGTTTGCGCAGGAATACAATATCGGTATTCGGCTCGTAAATATTTTCGCCGTCAACATACACATTTCCTGTAATCGTAACACCTTCAATCAAATCGTTCATCCGGTTCAAGGTTCGCAAAAATGTGGATTTTCCGCATCCGGATGGTCCGATTAATGCCGCAACGGTGTTAGGTTTCACCTGCAGATCAATGTCATACAGCGCTTGGTTCTGACCATAGAACAAATTTATCTTTTCAACCTGAATCTTTTTTTGCACGTCATCTATGTCAACCGAATTCATTATTTTCCCCCCGAATCTCGATTCGCGCCCCTTATCCGAAACGTCCCGTAATGTAATCTTCGGTTCGTTTTTCATGCGGGCTTGTAAATATATCTGTCGTATTGCCGTATTCAATCAGTTCCCCATCAAGAAAAAAAGCAGTTTTGTTTGAAATGCGTGCAGCTTGCTGCATGTTATGGGTTACAATCACGATGGTGTACTTTACTTTTAACTCTTCAACTAATTCCTCGATTCGAAGCGTTGAGATCGGATCAAGTGCAGATGCTGGCTCGTCCATTAACAATACTTGCGGCTCAATTGCCAAAGCCCGCGCAATGCATAACCGTTGTTGCTGACCACCCGAAAGACTCATCCCGTTGTCGTTCAGACGATCTTTCACTTCGTCCCAGAGAGCCGCCATCCGCAAACTTTGTTCCACGCGATCCTGAATTTCCGTACGGGAGCCGTATCCGTGAAGTTTCAATCCGGCAGCCACATTGTCGAAAATGGACATCGTGGGAAATGGATTGGGCTTTTGAAACACCATTCCGATTTTCCGTCGGACATCAACCGGGTCCATCGAATAAATGTCCTTGTCACCCAACTTGACTTCACCAGAGACACGTGTCCCCTTAATCGATTCATGCATCCGGTTCAAACTGCGAATATAAGTCGATTTCCCACATCCTGACGGTCCAATAATAGCAGTAACTTCTTTTGAACCGATATCCATCGTAATGCCCTTTAACGCATGATGGTGCCCGTACCAGGCATGGAAACCTCTTACTCGAATCTGATTGTCCATTTGTTCACCTCAGTGTTTTTGCATTAGTGCTTTTCTCGTGTCAAAATACGGGCGATAATCGTGATGATCATCACGATACCAACCAATGTAAGGGCTCCTGCCCAGGCTTGACTATGCCATTCGTCATAAGGGGAAATCGCATATACATAGATTTGCAAAGGGAGAGCTGCAATCGGCTGATCAAGATTAACGTTCCAAAAGCTGCTTCCAAATGCCGTAAACAAGAGCGGTGCTGATTCACCCATAACGCGTGCCATGGCCAGCATAATCCCCGTTGTAATTCCCCTGATTGCTGTCGGCAGTATGACTTTAATCAGAGTTTGGCTTTGCGTGGCACCCAGTGCCAAGGACGCTTCCCGCAATGAATCGGGAACAAGCCGAATCATCTGTTCCGTTGTACGTGTCAAAACGGGGATCATGATGATCGCCAGGGAAATTCCCCCGGCCAGTGCAGAAAATCCCCCCATTGGAAGTACGACGAGAAGATAAACCAATAACCCTACGATAATCGAAGGAACACCTGATAAAATGTCACTCAAGAACCGTATGACCGCTCCCAACTTGCTGTTTCCATATTCATACAGATAAATCCCTGCACCTAAACCAATCGGGATACTGATAATGCTTGCAATCAACACCAATTCCAACGTTCCGACTACTGCATTTCCCATTCCGCCCCCCGGGACACCTACCGGTGCGGGCAAATTCGTAAAAAACGTCACACCAATCCCAGAAATCCCTTGTTTCAAAACGTACCACAGTATGCTGAACAGCGGAATGACTGCAATGATGGCGGCCAACCCGAGTAGTACTGCGGCAAGCTGGTTGGTAATTTTTCTTCTTAGTACGCGACTGTACATCCTAGGCACGTCCCCCTTGCACTCGAACCACACGACGAATTAATAATCTTGCAAACATATACAGAACAAACGTAACAGCGAACAGCAATAACCCGATTTCCGTCAACGCAGAAAGGTGGATGGATGCGGTAGCTTCCGTAAATTCATTCGCTATCACGCTGGCCATCGAATAGGACGGAGCAAACAGCGAAGCGGCGATTTCCGGTCTGTTACCGATCACCATCGTTACAGCCATTGTTTCACCAAGTGCTCTACCCAATCCCAGCATCATGCCGCCGAGAATGCCTGACCATGAATATGGCAGAATCGCCAGGCGGATCATTTCCCATTTTGTCGCCCCGAGGGCAAACGCCGCTTCTTTTTGCTCGCTCGGAACCGTCAAAATAACGTCACGAGCAATCGAAGTAATCGTCGGAAGTATCATCATCGCCAAAATTAATCCGGCTGTCAGCATGCCCACGCCATACATCGGACCTTGAAACAGCGGCAGGAAACCCAGGTACTTCTGCAGAAACGGCTGAACATCCGTTCGAAGAAAGGGAGCCAATTCAAAGATCCCCCACAATCCAAACACTACGGATGGAATGGCAGCCAACAGCTCAATAAGGAATAACACGGGACCTGCCAGCCAGTTCGGTGCCAGTTGTGTCAAAAAGACCGCTGCAGCAACCCCAACGATGCTCGCGATAAAGATTGCAATGATGGAACTGACAATCGTCCCATAAATAAAAGGGAGCGCCCCGTACTGGTGAGTCACCGGATTCCAGTCACTGCCAAAAATAAACTTCCACCCAAACTCCCTAATGGATTCGCCTGCCTCGGAAAACAGAATGATAATGAACAAAATAAATAAAACAACTAAGGTGATGCCGGATGCAAACAAGAGCCACTTTAATGATCTGTCTACAAGCCGACCCATTTGACGTCTTTCGATACTCCCAGAACCTGCAGCTTGTTGTAACCTCATGCGTCTCCCCCTAACCTGTTTTCAAACACTAGTATAGTATCACATTTGGCCGGCTTGCAATGAAATATCCGTATTTACAGAACAAGCACGGAGATATAACTATCCCCGTGCGATATTGAAAGTTATAGTGTTGGGTCACAATCACTCAATTTCTATTACTTGATTGTTTTAAGTGTTTCTTGCGCCTTCTTTTGCACGTTATCCGGAAGCGGAGCGTAGTTCAAAGCTTTCGCTTCTTCTTGACCTTTAGTAACGACCCAATCAAACAATTTCACCATTGCCTGGCCTTTTGCTTGATCTTTTTGGTTCTTGTACAGTATTGCCCATGCGTAACCTGAAATCGGATAGCTGTCAGCGCCCGCTGCATTAACGATCGAGAACTCTTTCGGAGTTACGTTCGGGAACTGAGCTGCTGCTGCTGTTGTGCTGCCCAATGTCGGTTCCACAAACTTTCCTTCTTTATTTTTAACTGTTCCATAAGACATTTTGGCTTGAAGTGCATAAGCCAATTCTACATAACCGATCGAATAAGGAGTTTTTTGCACTTGACCTGCCACACCTTCGTTACCTTTGCCGCCTACACCTGCAGGCCATTTCACGTCTTTTCCCTTACCCACTTGATCTTTCCAATCCTTACTTACAGAGCTGAGGTAATCGGTAAAGATGTAGGTGGTACCGCTGCCGTCGGAGCGATGTACGACCGTGATCGGCTGATTCGGCAGTTTCGCTTCCGGGTTTTCTTTGACAATCGCCGCATCGTTCCAGTTCTTGATCTTACCGAGGTAGATTCCCGCGATCAGTTCAGATGTGAATTTCAATTTCTCTTTCACTTCAGGAATGTTGTAAGCAATTACGGTAGCACCAAGCGCAGCCGGGATTTGCACAACTTCGCCGCCGGTCTTGGAAGCTGCTTCCAATTCCTTGTCGTTCATCGGCACGTCACTTGCACCGAAGTCAACCGTTTGTTCCGTAAATTGTTTAATTCCGCCGCCAGAACCGATAGACTGGTAGTTCACTTGCAGATTGATTGGCTGACCATAGGTATGGAACGCTTTTGAGAAGAACGGATACACGAAACTTGAACCCGCACCGGTCAAACTCATTGCTTGAGGCGGTGTGCTGGCCGGTTCTTTCTTATCTTCTGGTTTCGGTTGGGTTGCCCCGCCGCAGCCGGCCAATACTCCCATACTAAGAGTTGCAACAACGGCCAAACTCAGTGCTTTTTTCGACATACTATACAGCATCTGCTTTAGTCCCCCTTCAGACTTAAGTTCTTTCTCATTGTACTTGCCCTGTGTAAACCGTTCATAATCAAATTGTAAAGAAATTGTAAACATCTAATCCGCTCGAAACTTGTTGATTTATTTATATTTTTATTCAAACTTAAATTTCCGAATCAATTGCGCCAAATTCATTGCAGCGTTCGCAAGATGATCAATGTTTTTCCGAATGTCATTAATAATTGCGGAAGAATGTTGGACAGAAGCCGCATTCTCGATCGCACCCGCCGAAACTTTCTCCGTCAGCTCCGATACATGATAAATTGCATCGATGATTCCTCGGCTGGAAGCGGACTGCTTTTCGATCTGTCCGATGACATCCTGGATCAAAGCAACCAGATCGTCAATATTAATCTTCATGTCTTCGAACGCCACCCTAGTGCGAAGTATACTGTCAATTCCTTCTTTTGATAAATTTGCCCCCCTGACTATCGACTGAATCGACTTTTGCGAGACAAGCTGCATGTCCTGAATAAGCTGCTGAATGTCTTTTGCAAACTGCTGGCTTTGTTCGGATAACTTGCGTACTTCACTGGCCACAACCGTAAACCCTCTGCCGGATTCGCCCGCACGGGCCGCTTCAATCGCCGCATTTAAAGCAAGCAAGCCTGTCTGATCCGCAATCTGCTTGATGGCGTCGGTGATGCTTCCGATCTGTTCCGATTTTTTACCGAGTTCCACCATCGATTCGTTTGTTTCCGACACTACGAAATGAATCTCTTTCACCATTTCAACACTGCTTTCCACCGCATCTGCGCCGATTTCGGATGATTGTCCGATGGACTTGATGGAGTGGAGTACGTTCTGTACTTGCAGATGCATGGCTTGGGCTTGTTCCTCAAATTGGCGAATGTCGGAGCCCATTGTGACCAGTTGATCATTGGTTTGCGAAGACGACTCGGCAAACATGTTGGATGTGGATGTAATCATTCCCATCACGTCATGCGTTTCTGCAATGGATGTCGACAATTCATTGCTGCTTGATTCAACCATTTTCGCGGTGACGGCTATCTCTGCCACTAATTGTGTGATTCCAGCCAACATATTATTCGTCGCGTCTGCCAAATCGCTGATTTCGTCTTTTGTAGTAATGGGGGGAATCCGTCTGGTCAAATCGCCCCCCGCATCTGCAAAATCCCGTAAGATCTGAACGACAATGCGCACGTTCCGCTTGATTCGAATGGCAGTCGGCACTCCATAGAACAATGCGATACTGATCGCAACCAGGGAAATTCCAGCCAGGATCAACTGTGTAATCTGGGCGCTGCGTTCAATCAGTTGTTTTTGGTCATTTGCCCGCTGATCTTCAATCACACGAAATTGATTGATTCTTTCTCTGAAATCATCCATCAGTTGTTTCCCGTTACTCGTGCGCTCAAAGATGATGGCGCCCGGATTCTGTTCCATCGCCAGCTTGGCTTCTTGATCCCCAATCAATACCCAGGCATCCATGATCTGTTTGATAGTATCCAACTTTTGAACTTGTTCGGAATCATTCCCGACCAAAGATCGAAGCTCTTTGTAGATCTGTTGATAAGATCTTTTTACTTCGTTATAGGGGATCATATATTCATCAAAACCCGTCAAGACGACTCCGCGGACGCTCGTTTCCATCAAAAGCATATTTTTTTCCAAAGTCTGTGTTTTCGTATGGACTTCCATATTTTGATTGATGATGGAGTTAACGTCAGCTTGCAATTGGCGCGTCAAAATCAAGCTGACGATGAGAAGCAATCCGATGACGAAGGTCAAAGCGATATAACCTATGCTTATTTTCATCCCGATCGATTGTTTTTGAGACATCCATTTCACCTTTATACCCCCAATGATTCTTATATCCGCAGGCAGGCCATGAACAAGCTGGACGGCGACCCGCTCTGGTTATTTCCCCTCAATCCTATAACGAAAAAGTGGGCCTGGCTTTAGTTTGTCCGATCACTACTCAGGTTAAAGGCTATCCCTTTGAAGTTGCTTTTCCTCCTGACTTGCCGATTTCCGTCGTCTAAAGTGCGAATCACACAAAAGGCGGATCCCACATTTTCTTTCGCCAGCCCAAAGAATGGCTGATCACGTTCAGATTCTTATCCAGCAGCACGTCAACGCCAAAGGGCAGCTTGCGGTTGTACCAAAACCGCACATCACTCCAGCTTACTTCATATCCGTCCGCCAACTCCCGGCAGGTGACATGAATGCGCTGGGCAAAGCCAAGAAAGGCGCGAACCCCGTCCGTCTCCAGGGTGGCTTGAATCACATGATTGTTTTCTTCTTTCAGATAAGTGTCATCCACGATCACCCGATGCCCCTGTACCTTGCCGGTATAAAACCGATCCTCCGTTTCCACGACGAACCGCCATTGAAACCAGTGGAAGGTCGGCAATACATGACACGTTCCCTCACCAGCCTGCAGCCCGATCCGCTGTCGAACTCGGCGCACCAATCCCCGATGATAGAAGAATCGCACCGCGATATAACCGAATGTGATTCCGTATATCCATTGAAAAATCGGCCCCGGCTGAATGTCGGTCAGCAGCCACATCAGCAATCCGGCTGCGTGCATCACAAACAAAAACGGCTCAAAAATCGCGAGAATATCCAAATGCACCCATTTTCGCGCAAGCGGCCGCAAACTCTGCACGCCGTAGGTGTTCAACATATCGAGAAACACGTGAAACCAGACGGCAATCCAGATCCAGACATACAGCAGCCCCGTATATTCGGGGACTTGAAATCCATAGGCCAGCGGCAAAGCAATGACGGCCGGCCAAATGAACAATGCGGGAATCGAATGGGTGATTCCGCGATGATAGCGAATGTACGCGGGATATCCCTTCAATCGGACGAAAGTGTCAAAATCCGGCGCGTGCGAACCGATCATCGTGCCTGCCAGCATGGCTTGCGCAAGCGCTGTATTCTGTGCCACGGCAGGGTCGAGATGGGCCAATCCTGCCAATGTCGCCCCAAACAACAAATGACTCGCTGTATCCATCTTCTCTCCTCCACTTCTCGTCAGTTGCAGGGTTACAGTTGCGATCCGGCCAAATGCCCGAGCCAGAGGTACAATCCTACCCATCCGCTCACGCCGATCAAAGTGCCAATCAGGTAGCGAGGCAATGGGATACGAAGGATGCCGGCCGCATATGACACCCCCATGCGAATACCGGGAATGAAATAGGAAATCGGCACCGCCCAGACGCCGTACTTGCGAACGACACGAACCGTGCGCTTCCATCGGCGGATCGGAAATCCCATCCGTTTGCCCCATCTGGCCATGCGCCAGCTTCCGCCAAAACGCGCGATTCGATAGTTGAACAAGGATCCGGCAACAACCGCAGTCACTCCCGTGACAAACGCCGGGAAAAAGACCAAAGTCCCTTTGGCT
>JAGVBM010000348.1 GCA_020059765.1 Bacillota bacterium | reverse complement strand
CCCGGATGCTACCCGACCGCTTCTCTTCTGGCGATGCTGCCCTTGGTCAAAGAGGGCGCCATTGAACTGGATTCGATTGTAATTGACGCCAAGTCGGGCGTGTCCGGGGCAGGGCGTTCTCTTTCCCTGGGTTCCCTGTTTTCGGAAGTAAACGAAAATTTCAAAGCCTACAAAGTGAATCAACATCAGCATACACCGGAGATTGAACGGCAACTGTCAAGAATTGCGGGAGAACAAGTGGTGATCAGCTTCACGCCGCATCTGGTTCCGATGACGCGGGGGATTCTGGCCACCTGTTATGCAAAAGTGGGCGAGGGCTGGACAGAAGCACGCTTGCTGGATCTGTATCAGAGCATCTACGAAAACAAGCCGTTTATCCGGATTCGGCCGATGGGCAGTTATCCGCAAACGAAGGACGTGTCGCAAACCAACTTCTGTGACATCGGCATTTCTTTGGATTCGCGGACGGGACGTTTGACCGTCTTGTCTGCGATTGACAACCTGGTGAAAGGTGCATCGGGTCAAGCGCTGCAAAATTTCAATATCATGCATGGCTTTGACGAAAGGGAAGGCTTGCGGGCCGTTCCATCCTATCCGTAAGCAGGGACATGGGGGAATTCACGATGAAAACAACGGAATCGAAGATCCGCATCATTCCGGAGGGCGGGGTCACTTCGCCGCAAGGGTTTCTTGCGGCCGGAGTCGCTGCCGGAATCAAGAACGGGAAGAAAGAGAAAAAAGATATCGGCATCCTGATTTCGCAAGTGCCTGCAGTAGCTGCGGGCGTGTATACGACCAATGCGGTGCAGGCGGCTCCTTTGTTGGTCAGCAAGGAATCCTTGCAGAAACAAGGAACGCTGCGGGCGGTTGTCGTCAATTCCGGCAATGCCAACGCCTGTACGGGAGAACAAGGGCTGGCAGACGCAAAGACCATGCAGGAATGGGTTGCCAAATCGGCAGGGATTCATCCGGACGAAGTCGGTGTAGCCTCCACAGGCGTGATCGGCGTATTTTTGCCGATGGACCGGATGGAAGCGGGAATTTCCGAAGCTGTTCCGTTGGCAAGCGCACAAGGCGGAAAAGATTTTGCAGAAGCGATCATGACCACCGATTTGGTCAAGAAGGAGATTGCCGTACGAGCGGAGATCGCGGGAACCACTGTCACCATCGGGGGAACGGCAAAAGGTTCCGGCATGATTCATCCGAACATGGCGACGATGCTCGGATTTGTCACGACTGATGCTGCGGTGGAGACAAACGCTCTGCAGGATGCGCTGCGTCAGGTGACCGATCGGACATTCAACCGGATTACGGTGGACGGCGACACGAGCACGAACGATATGGTGCTGCTGCTTGCCAATGGCATGGCCGGGCATGACGCATTGACTTCCGCTCATGAGGACTGGCCGATTTTTCTGGCAGCATTGGAAGTCGTGGCTCTGCATTTAGCGAAAACAATTGCCCGTGACGGTGAAGGGGCGACTCGCTTAATCGAAGCCCGGGTAACCGGTGCGAAAACGGAAGAAGACGCGATCAAGGCGGCGAAAACGATTGTCGGATCCAGTCTGGTCAAAACCGCCGTATTCGGGGCGGATGCCAATTGGGGGCGGTTGATGATGGCGATTGGCAAATCCGGCGCCTATGTCGAACAGAACCGGGTCGAGATCTGGATCGGCGACATTCAGGTAGCGGCTGACGGCATGGGATTATCCTTTGATGAGGAACTGGCGACCCGGGAATTGGCGAAAGATCCGGTGGTATTCAGGGTCAATCTGAACGTGGGAGATGGGGAAGCGGCAGCCTACGGCTGCGATCTTTCCTACGACTATGTCAAGATTAACGGCAGTTATCGGACTTGATGCATCAGTTTGTACCGGGGCGGGAGGAAGCGGCATGACCGAATGGACAGAAAAGGCGTCCGTCTTGATTGAGGCGCTGCCATATATTCAAAAGTTTGCTGGGAAAACGATGGTGATCAAATACGGCGGATCCGCCATGGGCGGCCCCTTTGAACAGGTGATCCTCGATATTATTTGGCTTAAGCAGGCGGGGATTCGGCCTGTCGTCATTCACGGCGGCGGCAAGGAAATTTCCGGATTGTTAAGCCGTTTGGGCATCGAATCCCAATTCATTAACGGGTTTCGGGTAACGGACGAAGAAACGATGCAGGTTGTGGAAATGGTGCTGGGCGGAAGCATCAACAAACGGATTGTCGCGACATTTCAGAAGCATGGGATCCATGCGGTCGGGTTGACGGGGGTCGACAGCGGACTGCTGCAAGTCCGCCAGAAACAGGCCGAGTTGGGACTCGTCGGAGAAGTGGTCAAGGTCAATGCCTTTTTGCTGGAACAACTGTTGGATTCAGGAGTGGTGCCGATCCTTGCGCCAATCGGCATTGATGAGCAGGGAAGGCGCTTTAATGTAAACGCCGACTCGGCCGCCGGTGCGATTGCGGGTGCTCTGCACGCGGAAAAATTAGTCCTGTTGACCGATGTGCCGGGCATTCTGCAGGATACGCCAAACGGCAAGCAGGTTTTGAACCAGATCACGCCGGAGGGGATTCAACATTTGCTGGAAGTGGGACAGATCACGGGCGGGATGGTGCCGAAAGTGCAGGCCTGCTTGCAAGCGTTGGAGGCAGGAGCGAAACATGTCCATATTTTAAACGGGGAAGAGCCGCATGCCTTG
>JAGVBM010000074.1 GCA_020059765.1 Bacillota bacterium | reverse complement strand
GTAAAGGGTACGCCGGGCCATGCCTTTGAAACGAGGCGGGAGATTCCGGCCACGTCCGCTTTTGATTTGCTGATCGGCCGAAACCGATCGCTAAAGAAACCGATTGAACTTGCAAAAGCGGCCATCTTATATCCGCCCCGCGGGCTGCACACCTTGTTGACCGGTCCCACCGGCGTCGGGAAAACCATGTTTGCCGACAGTATGTATCAATTTGCGGTGGAAATGGGGCAGCTGCAACCAAATGCGCCGTACATTTCGTTTAACTGCGCCGATTATGCCCACAATCCCCAATTGTTGTTGGCCCAACTGTTCGGTGTGGAAAAAGGGGCTTATACCGGTGCGGATCGTGACCGTTCCGGTATCGTGGAAAAAGCGGACGACGGGATCCTTTTTTTGGATGAGGTGCATCGTCTTCCCCCCGAGGGGCAGGAAATGCTGTTTCAGTTGTTGGACAAAGGGATATTCCGCAGATTGGGTGAAACAGAGGTGCACCGGACGGCGAATATCCGACTGATTGCCGCCACCACGGAAAACCCGAAGTCCAGTCTGTTAATGACATTTGTCAGGCGAATCCCGATGATCATTCCGATTCCTTCTATTGCAGAACGGACATTGGAAGAGCGGTTTCAATTGCTGCAGCATTTCTTTTCTGAAGAAAGCGCTCGTGTACAGCGTCCTTTTCAGATCGTGCCGGAGGTATTGAAAGCGCTTTTATTGTTCGACTGTCCCGGCAATGTGGGACAACTGAAAAGCGAGATTCAGCTGCTGTCAGCCAGAGCATTCGTAATGCAGATTCACGATGCCAAGGCAAACAGGCTGGAAGTGACGCTGGAACACGCCTCGGATCACGTGCGGCAGGGGCTCCTGCAGATTCCGGAGAAGCGGAAAGAACTGGATCGTTTGCTGGAGAACTGGACTGCCGGATTGAACCTGAACGGAGCAGAAATGGAGGTCAACCGGCCAACGGATGAAAGTCTGTATGAAATTCTGGAACGGCAGGCTTATGAATTACGAAGACGGGGATTAAGCGAAGAGGAGATCAACAACGTTCTCTCCGTTGATATTGATGTGTATTTCCGTAAATTTCTGGAAAACGTTACGAGTCAGTTTGCCTCACGCAGACAAGATATTATCCGGATTGTCGGGGAACCGTTGATGGGAATTGCAGAGGAAATGTTTGACCTGGCTTCCCGCAAATTGGACAGAATCTTTCCGTCGCAGACCGTATTCGGCGCGGCGCTGCATCTGAGAGCTGCGATTGATCGGCTTAAGGCGGGTCACGCCATTCCCAACCCGGGACTTGCCGCCATTCGGAAACAGGCGCAGGTGGAATATGAAACGGGACGGGAAATGGCGCAGCTGTTTGAAAAACAGACCGGCCTTGCGCTGCCGGACAATGAAATCGGTTTTCTTGCCACCATTTTGCTCTCAGTATTGGAACAGACTCCCTCTCCCAAAGTCGGAGTACTGGTGATTGCGCATGGAAGTTCCACCGCATCGTCCATGCTGGAAGTTGTTCATCAACTCCTTGCTACGTCGCATGGAGCGGCGATCGACATGCGAATGGACATGGACCCGGATCTTGTATTGGAACAAGCAATCATGACGGCCCGCAGCATTGACGAAGGAAAAGGCATTGCTTTGTTGGTGGACATGGGGTCGTTGGTGACCTTTGGCCAAATCATTCAGGAACGGACGCAAATTCCCGTTCGCACGATTCCCAATGTAAGCACATTTGTCTTGATGGAAGCGGTGCGCAAGGCAGCTGTAAGCTCGTCCACCCTGGATTCGGTGTATGAATCGGTGATGCAGGGCGGTCTGTTGTTCTTGCCGGCAAAAGATGCCTATTCGCCTCTGCGGACAGGGGTATTGCCGGTCGTATGTGTGACAGGGGAGGGTTCGGCCGTCCAAATAAAATCGGTTCTGGAAGAACAACTGAAAGTTCCCGACGATTACGAACTGCAAATCGTTCCGGTCTCGATCAGTTCCTTCGAAGAAACACCGGACCGTTTGGCCAAATGGCTGGGTGACCGAAAACCGCTGGCGATTGCGGGCACACTCAATCCGCGGATGGATGATGTGCCGTTTATCAGTGCGCAAGAAATTTTGATGGGAGACGGGATTCGGAGAATTACCCATCTGATTGATGCTTCCCTGACGCCAAGGGACTTGCCGGCTGCCGTGCCGACCGCCGTATCAGCAGCCGAGTCGACTGCTGCATCTGCTGCTGAGTCGACTGCCCTAACAGTAACTGTGCCGACCGCCGTTCCGACAGTCCGTTCCGAACCGGACGCAGCATGGGACGCATTGATGCAAACGTTGCGAGGTACCGTCAAACGAATCAATCCGTATTATGCCGTTCCGGCAATCGCGCAAGGGATCGAGCAAATTGCCGAGCGGTGGCCTGTCGATCCGGACCTGGATACAAGGATCGGCGTCACGATGCATCTCGTTCTGGCGATTGAAAAACGGCTGGAGACCGGGAAGTGGCCGTCTGAAAGAGCGAATGGCCAGGGCTTCGCACAGGACTTCACGCAAGATTTGCAGGATTTGCAGCTGGAACAGCGGGCAGATTTGACCACCATCCGCGAAATTATGAATCGGACGTTTGCTGATTGGGGAATCGAGATTCCTTACAGTGAATCTGTCAACCTGGCCAGATTGCTTGGAGGTGTTCGAATTGGCGTATAAGCGAATCGCACTCGTTTGCAGTTTCGGATTGTCTACCAGTTTGTTGGTGCAGGCGATGGAACGGGCGGCAACGGCGGCACAAGCAAAGGTCGATATCTTCGCTATCGGCACCAGTGAATTGGCGGAGCGGGCCGAAACGACAGATGTGTTTCTGTTGGCTCCGCAGGTACGCTATATGCGGCCGACTGTGGAAAAATACGGGAAACCTGTCGGAGTGGTGGACGGGATGATTTACGCAACCGCCGATGGGGCCAAAGCGCTGCGGCAAGCCCTCAGTCTGTTTCAGGAAGAGGGGATGCAATGAATAATCTGTTGCAATGGATGGAACGCATGTTATTGCCCGCCACCGTGCGGATTGTGGAAAATCGTTACATGCAGGCGATCCGCAATGCTTTCATCGGCAGCGCACTGCCGATGATTATTGTGGGTTCGATTTTTTTGATTTTTGTCATTCCTCCGATCCCGGCAAGCGTTTCAGACGGGGTTCTCGGGGCGATCAACCAGTGGCTGATCCGTTACCGGCCGATTTTGTTTATCCCGTTTCAATTTACATTCGGACTGATCGCGATGTGGGTTGGATACGGGGTGGCGTATCATCTCTCCCAGTATTACAAGATGGACGCCAGTCGTTTGGGGCTTACGTCTGTTGCAACGCTGCTTGTGTTTTGCGTTCCCATCGGGATTACGGGTGACGGGGGGCTGCTCGGGCTGGAAGCGATTCACGTCAGCCAATTCGTTGAAAACTTGGGGGCTGTCGGACTGTTTATCGCCATCCTGACCGGAATCGGAGTCGTCGAGTTGAATCGTCTCCTGTATCGATACGGATTCATCATCAAATTGCCCTCCTCCGTACCGGGAAATGTGGCCAAATCATTTGAAATCATGATTCCTGCATTTCTCTCCGTAGGAATCGCGTTTCTGCTGGAATGGTGGGCAACCGCTTCGTCTTCGCCGCAGCCGCTGGATCCGGCTACTGCTTTGACCATGCCGAAAGTGATCATGGCCAAGTTGGGGTTTTTGGTTCAGGCATCCGATACCCTGCCTTCCGCCGTCTTGCAAATCATCTTGATGATGCTGCTTTGGTCGGTTGGAATTCACGGGATGAACGTGGTGTCGTCTGTGGCGTATCCGTTGTGGCAAACGAATTTGCAGGCCAATATCGCAAGCATTGGCGCAGGACAACCGGCGACCCACATCGTGTCGGAGCCATTTTTTCACATGTACGCCCATCTGGGCGGGTCGGGCGCGACCCTGCCGCTTGTGTTCATGCTGTTATGGTCGAAATCCCAGCAGCTGAAAAGCGTCGGACGGGTCTCCCTGATGCCGGGGGTGTTCAATATTAACGAACCGATTACATTTGGTGTTCCGATTGCACTGAATCCGATTATGGTGATTCCGTTTCTGACATCTCCAAGTGTGATTGTAACTCTAAATTATTTGGTGATGAAAATGGGCCTTGTGCCGGTTCCAACCCTGCAGCCGCCGCTGACCATGCCGGTATTTCTCGGCGGGTTTCTGGCGGACGGAAGTTGGCGGGGAGCCGCATTGCAGGCGGTGGATTTGCTCATCGCGGCCTTGATCTATTATCCGTTCTTTAAAATCTGGGAAAAACGGCTGCTGGCCGATGCGGAAGGGGTGGTTGCACAGGATGGCGACAATGGAACAATTGATCTTCACCATTATCCTTCATGCGGGACAAGCGAAAAATGAAGCGATGGAAGCCGTTGAGCTGGCGATGGACGGGCAAATGGAACAAGCGGAGGAAAAACTTGCCGCTGCGCGCAAGGAATTGGATATGGCGCATAGTCTGCACAGCGAGCTGATTGCGAAGGAAGCAGGCGGCGAATTGACTGCCACTCCGTCTCTGTTGATGGTTCACGGACAAAATCATTTGATGAGCGGGGTAACCGAATTGCAGTTAAGCGGGACGATTGTGAAATTATGCGGGAAACTGCGGGACAATGGATGTTTGGAAACGGAATGAGGGTGGAAACAGATTTTATTTTGATAATGAGATACCCAGAATTCCCGCAACCGTATGAAGATTGTCCCGATTCACCTTAATCAGGTCTGAAATTTTTTCGGTATGCTGATCCTTTATTGCATCTTGTAATTCGTCATACTTCCCATGGATACTTTTTGCATATTCGTTTCCTTTTTTATCTTTTAAAGGTGGGAAAATCACAGCATGGAATTCTTCGTGAAGAGTATCGGCTATTGTGGCTGCATCCTTGTAATTCCCTTTACTGATATCATCTTCGATAGTTGAAAATCCGGTTAATTCGTCTTGAAATGCTTTTTCTAATGGCGATTGGTTGCTTGTCACCGAATCCTCTTGTTGAGAAGTGTTGGTTTGATTATGATGTTCATGTTCATGTTGCGTATGTCCGGATGCGGCATGATCTTGTGCAGATCCGCATCCTGTTAGTCCGAAAACCAATATGGTTCCGGCTGCAAGTCCAAGTATCCTACTATTCATGAATTATTTCTCCTTTTTTATAACAAACTTTTTTTAACAGTTAGGTTTACCCACAACCATAATCCAGTAAAACTTAAGACAATCAT
>JAGVBM010000155.1 GCA_020059765.1 Bacillota bacterium | reverse complement strand
TTTTATAGATCTACATGAAAAGTAGTCTGTGGTAAAATAAAGAAAACGTTAGCGGGAGGATCGGTATAATGATCCCGACTGATATTTTCCCAGAACTCTATCAACTGTTAGCGTGCTATCCTGCTGTGGAACAGGTCATGTTGTTTGGTTCTCGGGCAAGAGGTGATTTTCATAGTCGCTCTGACATTGACCTCATCATCAAAGCCCCTTCCCTCTCTCAGGAAGACTGGCTCCATATGGTATACCGAATGACCGAAGAATTAAATACATTGCTTACAATTGATGTCATACGCTGGGAGGAAGCCTCCATATCTCTCCGAGAGAGAGTCCTGTCAGAAGGGAGGGTCGTATATGAGCGAGGCACAAATTCAGCAAAGCTTGAAGAACCTGGGGAGAGCACTCCAACGATTGGAAGAAGCCTTAGCGGAAACACCCACGAACAGCCTTTACATTGACGGAACGATTCAGCGATTTGAATTCTCGATCGAACTGTTTTGGAAGACATTCAAACGACTTCTTGCATCAGAAGGCATTGAAGCAATAACACCAAAAGAGTGTTTGAAAAAAGCCTATGAAGTACAATGGATCCATAACGAAACAGCATGGCTTCAAATGCTACGAGATCGAAACGAAACGTCACATATTTATGACGAGGAGCTAGCGAGGCGTATCTATCAAAACATTATGCAAAACTACCCCGAGTTGAAAAAGACCTATCTCTTTCTTGTCGATCGCTTCAAACACCAGTAAAAATTGCCCTTCTCCACATGAGTTGCAAGCTGTAGGGCGACGATATCCGCGTCGCTCCTTGGTCTTTTGGAATCTTGTCAACATAGGAATTCACTTTGTTATAATGGGATGTAAATAAGGGGAACATTCATGAAATCTTTGGGAATAAGGTGGGGATAAGGGTGTCGTTGCCTGATATCGGTCAGTTTGTGATGTTACAGGTGCCAGAGGGGATTTTCCGGGGAAACTATGAATCTCGTTTGCAAAAGACAGACAAGCAGTCGCTGTACTTCGACATGCCCATGAACATAGACAATCACACACTCTCCAGATTTGCTGTTGGAACACGGGTGATTGTTCACTTTTCGGATATCAGCAACATACCTCGCTACTTTGATACCGTAGTGGAAATCGACTATCTGCAGACGGAACAAGAACCTGTCTTTGTTGTGAAAATACCGGATTTCAAAACGATTCGCAAAAACCAACGACGGGAATATGTTCGCGTTCCCTTCTCCATCCCCGGAGAATTGATCGTCATGGATACGGCCAACCAACGATTTTTCACATTTCAAGGGGAAATTCAGGATTTATCAGGCGGCGGCATGGCGATCCAGATCAGGAGCAAACATAATGTAAATACAGGAGATTTTGTGGGGATTCGGTTTCAGTTGAAACAAAACAATCAGAGTGTGAATATTTCGGCTCGCGCGCAAGTGGTAAGGGTCCAAAAGTCGGAATTTTCCTCCCACAAGGTTTGCGGTCTAAAATTTGTGGACCTGCAGGAACCAGACCGGCAGCATATCATCCAATTCGTGTTCCGTCGGCAAATAGAACTGCGGGAACGAGGGTGGCTTCGATCCTAATCACATTTTTTCATCTCAATTTGCCATGGAGGGGTGAGGCTCCCCCTCGTCCGGCTATCCTTCGACCATCCCGCTTTGCAGATAAGCCACGATCAAACGAAAAGTGGCGTCCAACGAATCTTTGTGGGTCCGTTCGAAAGAGTGGGAGGCGTCAATCCCCGGTCCGATCAATCCGTGCACCACGTCATGTCCCGCCCGCATGGCGGCTGACGCATCCGATCCGTAGTAGGGATAAATGTCCAGTTGATAGGGGATTCCATTCTCTTCGGCCAATTCCACGAATTTTTTGCGCAGTCCGTAATGATACGGTCCGGAGGAATCTTTCGCACAAATGGAAACCGTGTACTCATCGGTTGCCTGCCCGTCCCCGATAGCACCCATGTCTACTGCCACATACTCCACTGTTTCCGGTGTAATGTTGGAATTTCCGCCGTATCCGATCTCTTCGTTATTGGAAATCAGAAAATGGGTCGTATACGGCAGTCTGATTCCCTGCTCTGTCATATGCCGAATCGCTTCCAGCAGAATGGCCACGCTTGCTTTGTCGTCCAGATGACGGCTTTTAACAAAACCTGATTCGGTGACTTCCACCCGCGGAGCAAAAGACACAAAATCCCCAATTCGAATCCCCAAGGCTTCCGTTTCTTCGCGGGATGTCACTTTCGCGTCAATCCTCACTTCCATAACGTCCTGTGTCCGCTTGGCGTCACGAGTTTCGTCGCCGTGTACGTGCACGGATGATTTGGTCAGCACAATCGTTCCGCTATAGGTTTTTCCGGAAAGGGTGTGAATCAAGCAATACTCGCCCTCGATGGAATTCCAGGCAAAGCCGCCGATCATCGTCAGTTTAAGCCGTCCGCTGCTCTTGATTTCTTTCACCATGGCACCCAATGTGTCCACATGCGCGGTCAGCATCCGGTGTCGATCGTCCCTTTCGCCGGACAGTGTAATCAGCAGTCCGCCTTTTCGACTCCGTTTGGTGGTGATCGGCATATCTTTTACGTACTTTTCCACCCAGTCAATCACGTCTTCCGTATACCCCGTCGGGCTTGCAATATTGGTAAGCTGCGTCAAGGTATGTACGATCCGTTCCACATTCGCGGCAATCATTGGCAGTTCCCCTTCCTTCCGATCAAATGTTGCAACCCTACTTCGATTCCATGTCGATGGAATTATCTGTCGGACTTTTCAGCCTTCTGTGAAACATGATATGATGAAGCAAACGTTTTTACAATACTGTTTAGGGGGCTGCTATGGCAAAATTCATCAATATCAAGTCCCTCGCAGGAGAGCTTAAACGAACGGAAATCCGCAGGGGCATCAGCTACCGTCTGACGACGAAAGAGTTCATTTTGCAGCGGGAAGATCAGACGTATCATATTCTCTTTGACGATATTATCGGGTTGATCGAACGGGATCCTGCGGAATGGGATGAACGCGGCACCCACAAGATTATCACCAACAAGATTCAAGTCTATAACCGCAGCGGCGTGTTTGAAAAAGGGGCAACCACCTTCTACGCGTCTCTGTCGGAAAGCTTCAGCAAACTGTTAGTCCACTACCTGGAGCTTTCCCACCCTCCTGCGTAAAAAACCGGAGGTTGCAAAAACAAAAAGCACCAGACGGAGTTTCTCCATACGGTGCTTCTTTTCACTCGGACTGCAACCTTTATGCATACTAAACGGCTCAATCAGCAAGGAGGAATGGGACATGGATACGCCTGACAAAAAACCGGATCCGCAAGAGAATTTCAATCCCTATCGAACCATCGGACTGGTATCGGGTATCGGCATTGACCTGGTCGTAACGCTCCTCGCCGGTATCTACGCAGGAAAATGGCTGGATGAACAAATGGGAACTTCTCCTGCATTCTTGATTACCGGGTTGTTTGTAGGACTGATTGGCGGGATTTACAGTACGATTATTCTGCTTCGAAAGTTCTTGTAAGGGATTCCACTGCTTATCAAAGGCTTACAAATCAACAAAGTCTTACGAGCGATTCTGCGACTTCAGTGCTTCATCCACTTTGTTCAGTTCTTCGACAAACCCCTGCAGCAATTTGTGATACTCCTCTTCCATCACACGGTCGCCGCTGGTTCGCGCTTCCATATATTGGTCCATCGTGATATAGATATGACCCATTATCGCTTCTCGGGTGATCCGCAAATCAAAATCAACCGGCAGTTTGTGCTCCACAAACGATCCCTCATCCATCACCAATCCGTTCAAGTAGAGGGTTCTCCAAAGTTCGGATCGGCCTGACACAAATTTCTCACCCCGCAACGCAGCATTCTGGATCATCCATTCCACTGCTTGCACCAACCGGCCATCGCCTTTTTTGATCCGCAAATAGTCGATGTGCAGTTGGTATCCCCCCGTCCCCTGTTCGTACAGGTAGAACGTGATGTTTTCGTCGTTTTGCGTCAGCGCGATCACCGTCATTTTGCCGCGATTCCGTTCTTCGACAGACAAACCCAATTTTTGTATTTGTTTGCGCCAAGTGTACAACTGATTGCGTGACACGTCACCGGCAACGTTCCGAAAAATGACAACTTCTTCCGCCACAGCCTCTCCCCCCTTTGCCTGCAGGAGGCTGATTTTTAATATCATATGTAGCCGACAAAGAAAATGAATACGGCGGACTTCATTCTATTAGCCCTTTTTCGCGACATTCCTTTCCATCCCTCGACAACAAGAATCATCCTATCTGCCAGTCAAATGTTTGTGATACTATATGTTCGTGGCACTTGGAGAGAGGAGAGAGGCAGTTGCGTAAACGTTTGCTTCTGACCGCAACAGCGGTCGTTTTGGGCGGGCTGGTCACATTATACATCCTTGTGCAGCCAACTCGTCAGTTGGATCTTATCTATACCAAAGTTCCCTGGAATGAACGGGTTCGCGGTGCTATTCTCAATCTGGGCGTGTTGAGCCTGTCGGAAGAAGACATCTCAAATCTGGTCAAAGAGCAAATCAGTCGGCATCCAGCGGCCAAACAACTGCCGATTGCCGGTGTGGCAGTCGAGTTGGAGTACGATCAAGCCATCGTCTATTTGAAAGTTCAAAAAGGGGGAATGTCCTTCGGGATGGAAGTTCGAGGCACGGTCGCGCTGCGAAACGAGGCGTTGCTGTTTACTCCGACGGCCTACCGTGTTGGACGGATTCCCTTATCTGCCGAAGCCTTTCAGCGAATCGCAGCCAATACGAAACTAGCCGGTCGAACACCCGTTGTCTGGAACCTTCGACCCTTGCTGCCGCGTGAAATAGGCATCAAAAGTGTTGTCGTGAAGAAAGATCAACTCGATCTGGTATTGACGGTCAGTCGGTTGCTGCAGCAGCCTTAGCGGAGTCACTCCGCGACAACTGAAATATCCTGTCTGACGGTCAAATGTTTGTGATACTATATTTCGTGGCTCTTGGAGAGAGACAGTTGCGTAACCAAAGTTCCCTGGAATGAACGGGTTCGCGGTGTGGCGGTCGAATTGGAGTA
>JAGVBM010000286.1 GCA_020059765.1 Bacillota bacterium | reverse complement strand
GGATAAAAGAACTAATGCCTTTTTGTTCTGATTCATTGCCCGGCCTCCTTGTCACTAGTAGTATAACCAAAGTACACCCTTAGTGGCCAAGTTTCCTAGGGGGCTAGAGTTTGGATTAGATTTCACGACTTGCGACACACTCATAGGGTAGAAGATCGGTAGAAAAAACAAAAATACGCTGTTCGGCGAATAGCCGAAAACAGCGTATACCAAGGGTTTATGGTGCACCCGGAGGGATTCGAACCCCCCCAAGACGCGGTTTAGGAAACCACCGCTCTATCCACCTGAGCTACGGGTGCAGAGTGCAATACATATTATATGGATTTCAACCGGCCGAATCAACCCACAGTGTTTGCCTATTTTCCCTTGGATGATTTTTTCTTTCTCTCTAATTCCGTGATGACAGTCCACATGCGGATCATTTCCCTTCGCCTTTCTGCAGAAACATTTTTGTATTCCATCCACAATTGATAACTGTCTGGATCTTCTTCAAAAAGTTTCGCCAGTTCGTAAGCCTCTTCGGCATATCGTCCTCGATAATCCGGTTTCTTCTCTTTGATATACATCCGGGTCCGTCCCAATAAATCATCGACTGTCACTTCGAAGAAATCCGCCATATGATTTAACGTAGCCAAATCCGGTTCGTTTCTGCTGTTTTCGTAATGAGAGTAACGGGCACGGGAAATTCCCAGCGCATCTGCAATTTCTTGCTGTGTTCTCGATCCCCGCAATTGAATTAACCGTTCACCGATCATACTCTCACCTCACATCCTTTTCTTCATTATAGTTACAAATTGTATCCCTTGAAAATAAAAATATACAAAACGTAGCAAAAAGCGTTGACGATACAAAACGTAACATGTAACCTAGAATTAATTAGATACATTTTGTATCCAAGGACGGGGTGATGATGAAACGAGTTCGGTTGGCTTTCGAGCGAATCTCCAGGAATTTGACGCAAGCAGAAGCAGCGCGGGAACTTGGTATTTCTGTGATTTACCTAAGAAAATTGGAAGGGGGACATTCTAAACCGGGACGACAAACTATGATAAAAATTGAACGTTATTACGGGGTGCCTGCCAGTGAACTTTTTCCGGACGTTTTTTCAGAAATTTAGGACTTTCCCCTTCAAACTCAAGCCAAGAGGTGAACAAATCATGAACCAAACCGATGTAATTTCCCGCTTGATTGAAACCCAGCAGTTGGAACCCCTCGTACTTGATTCAATCCTGCAAATGACACCTGCTGAGATGATTCACCATTTAATTGGTTTAAAGGGGGGATTCGTGTTTCGGGCCTACCTGCTGGAGCGTCTCATGGAACTTTCCCATGGTCCGCGAGGAATAGCCGTTCCTGAAGAAGTATACACCAGAGCATTAAAAAAAGAACAACAAGCAAGATAAAAACCAGCCCTGCAGGCTGGTTTCTCTTCATGGAAAGTATGTTATCCTGGCGGAGTGAGAGGGATTCGAACCCTCGATACGGCTTTAGAACCGTATACTCGCTTAGCAGGCGAGCGCCTTCGACCTACTCGGCCATCACTCCACGTAAATACCTATCCATTGTACAAGGTAATCCTATAGAAATCAAGAATTTACGTTTGTTAACTTTTTCTTCTTGTGTCGCGCATGGAAGATCGATTGAACGGTCATAAACAATAAGAACGCCCAACCGAAAACAAAGAACAAGCCGGCCAGGTATTTGGATACTTCGTACGGCGACAGCCAAACGATAGATCCTACTGCAAACATGGCAACCGTTATAAATATCGACCGTCCAAACGCAATTCGATTAAGCGCAAAATATTGTATGATGACACTGACAATAAAAACAAGCAATCCCACAAAAAACATTGCAATCGGCTCCTTCTGATCCTTCGATATCCTTATTATACAAAACCAGGTCTCTCTCCGCCAGAAGAAGCCGATTGGAAGCGATTGACTGAGAACAGCACATCCTGTTTACGAGTGGCGAATCACTTTCACACCGCCCATGTAAGGCACAAGTGCCTCCGGAACGGCGACACTGCCGTCTTCCTGCTGATAGTTTTCGAGAATGGCAGCCACGGTCCGTCCGACTGCCAGTCCGGATCCGTTAATCGTGTGAACGAATTCCGGTTTGGCTTGCGGGTCTCTGCGGAAACGAATGTTTGCGCGACGGGCTTGGAAGTCTTCGAAGTTCGAACAACTGGAAATCTCCCGATATTGATCGGTACCTGGCATCCATACCTCAACGTCATATTTTTTCGCCGGTCCAAAACCAAGATCTGCCGTACACATATCCAATACCCGATACGGAAGTTCCAAACGTTCCAGAATGGTCTCCGCATTATTCACCAACTTCATCCATTCTTCATACGAATGTTCGGGATGGGTAAATTTCACCATTTCGACTTTATTAAACTGATGCATACGAATTAACCCTCTTGTGTCGCGGCCGGCTGCCCCTGCTTCCGATCGAAAACAAGGGGTGAAAGCCACGTAATACCGGGGAAGATCGGAGTTCTGCATGATTTCGTCCCGATGCAGGTTCGTGACAGGGACTTCCGCTGTGGGAACCAGAAAATAATCCGAATTCATCAACTTGAATGCATCTTCTTCAAATTTCGGAAGGTTGCCGGTACCGGTCATACTGGCACGGTTCACAATAAAAGGCGGCAAAATTTCCGTGTATCCGTGTTCACCCGTATGAATATCGAGCATGAAGTTGATCAGTGCCCGTTCCAGTCTGGCTCCCAGTCCTTTGTAGAATACAAATCGGGAGCCGGTTACTTTGCCGCCGGCTTCAAAATCCAGAATCCCCAGAGTTTCCGCAATTTCCCAATGGGGTTTCGGTTCAAATGCGAAATCAGGCACTTCCTTCCACTTCTTCACTTCCACATTATCATCCTCGGATTCACCTACGGGAACCGATTCATGCGGAATATTCGGAATGGTAAGCAGGACGTAGTTCAGTGTGTCTTCCACAGCACGCAAATCATCATCCAGCTGCTTGATGCGGTCTCCCACGTCCCGCATCTCGACGATCAGTTGTTCCGCCTCTTGCCCCGCTTTCTTTAGCTTGGCCACTTCTTGCGAAACCGAATTCCGTTTGGCTTTGAGGGATTCGACTTCCGCCAACAACTCACGGCGGCGGGTGTCGAGGGCCAGAAACTCATCCACTGCTTCCGGGGATTCACCTCTTTTTCTTTGCGACTCTCGTACACGTTCCGGTTCATTGCGCAATATGCGTGCATCTAACATTTCCTCATCTCCTTGTGAAAAAATAAAAAACTCCCGTCGCCAGACAATGTCCGGGACGAGAGCATGATCTCCCGTGGTGCCACCCTATTTGACCGCCCTTCTGCTCCTGGCGATCCACTTTCCCCATAGATAACGGAATGACCCGGGACTGCTTAGTACGAATTCAAAATTCGATTGACAGTCCGTTTGGAGAGGGATTTCACAACACCTTTCGACCGGTTCGCAGCATCCACCGGCTCTCTGAACAAAAGAAGTTGGTACTCGTTCTCCGCATCACATTGACATTTCGTATTTGTCGGTTAGTGTACCACAAAGAAATGGAATGATTCAAGGTCTTACTGTGCGTTTTTCACAAGATCCAGAAAATATTGATGAAGTCGAATGTCACCTGTCAGTTCCGGATGAAACGCGGTGGCCAACAGGTGCCCTTGGCGCGCAGCCACAATCCGTTCGTTGACAACCGCCAACACTTCGACATCTTTTCCTGTTTCGATAATATGCGGCGCGCGGATGAAAACCGCCCGAAACGCTTTCCCCTCCAGCCCGGAAATCGTTATGTCGGTTTCAAAACTTTCCCGCTGCCGACCAAAGGAATTGCGATTTGCGAAAATATCCATCACACCGAGATGCACCCAATCCTGTCCGTCAATCCGATTGGCAAGCAGGATTAAACCGGCACAGGTTCCAAACATGGGAACCCCTGCTTGCGCCATCTCACGAATGGGATCCAGCAAATCATATTGATTCATCAACTTTCCGATCGTCGTGCTTTCACCGCCCGGTAAAATCAAACCGTCCAGTCCTTGCAGGTCATCCTTCCGTTTTACAGGCACCGCTTCATCTGCACCAGCCCGTTGCAAACTCGCAAGATGTTCAGAAATGGCACCTTGTAAGGCCAATACCCCAATTCTCATTGTTCGGCCTCCTACCAGCCGCGCTCAGCCATACGCTCGTTTTCAGCCAAAGTGGACAATTCAATGCCCTTCATCGGAGTTCCAAGATTTTTGGAGAGCTCTGCAATCAGTTTGTAATCCTGATAGTGAGTAGTGGCTTGCACAATAGCGCGTGCAGTCTTTGCAGGGTTTTCCGATTTAAAAATGCCGGATCCCACGAACACACCGTCAGAACCGAGATACATCATTAACGCCGCATCAGCCGGAGTTGCTATGCCACCTGCTGCAAAGTTTACAACCGGAAGTTTGCCGAGTTTTCGCACTTCCAGCAACAGATCCAGGGGAGCTCCTAAGCTCTTCGCTTCGAATACCAGTTCGTCCTCCGACATCATTTGTACTTTGCGGATCTGGGCTTGCATCGTCCGTTGGTGCTTCACGGCTTCCACCACGTTGCCCGTACCCGGTTCGCCTTTTGTACGAATCATCGAAGCACCTTCCGCGATACGACGCAATGCTTCACCCAAATCACGGGCACCATTTACAAACGGCACAGTAAATTCTTTTTTGTTGATATGGAATTTATCATCCGCCGGAGTTAACACTTCCGATTCATCGATGTAATCCACACCCAGCGATTCCAGAACTTTTGCTTCCACAAAATGACCGATGCGAGCCTTTGCCATCACGGGAATGGAAACCGCACTCATAACTTCTTCGATAATGGTCGGATCTGCCATACGGGCAACACCACCGGCCGCACGAATATCCGCAGGCACTCTTTCAAGCGCCATAACGGCCACTGCTCCGGCTTCTTCAGCAATCTTCGCCTGTTCCGCATTTATGACGTCCATAATGACGCCGCCTTTTTGCATTTCCGCCATTCCACGTTTTACACGGGATGTCCCTACTTCCATCTTGACCCCACTCCTCTAAACGAAAAAAATTCATATCTCCTATTGTATCGTACCCTGATTGGAAGAACAACCATCACAGAAGAAACCATCACAGAAGAAACAAAAAACCGGGTTATCCCCGGTTTCCCTTATGAATGGATTGTTTCATTTGATCCTCTTCTTCTTGTTCTCTTTTCATCCTGCGCAAAAATGCGCGGAACATGAAAAATCCCCCGGTCAAAATAATAATCATCAAAATGGTATTCATTGTAATCCACAACCAAGAACTGATTCCCGAAGCCATGATCCTTCACCTTTATTCAAGTTATTTTTACTTGAAGATTCCTTGCAGGCTGCTGGAAATGCCGCCAAACAGTTTGCGGAAGAAAAGGCGCAGCCAACTCCCTTCTTCCACATCCTGCGTGGCGATCAAGTCCACCGAATTGAGAACGTTGCCGTTTTTCACCTTTTGCATTTGACCCAAGATCTGTCCCTTTGTGAAGGGAGCTTCCACCGGATTCCAAACATATTTTGTTTCGATTCCTTGTTCATCCCCGTTTTGAACAGCCAAGTAAAAATCTTTGGCCGCTGCGACCGTTACTTCAGGCTCTTTCGCATTGGCAACCATTGCTTTTTCCCCAATCGGTTCGTCCTTTTTCGCAACCAATTGGGTTTTGAAATTGTTGTATCCGTTATCGAGCAGCACCCGTGTTTCCTGTTGGCGCTGCAGATCGGTTTTTGCTCCCAGGACGATACCCAACAAGCGTGTTCCGTTTCGCTGCGCTGTGCTTACAAGACAATAGCCTGCTTCATCGGTAAATCCGGTTTTCAAACCGTCCATCCCTTCATACTGACCCAGCAAATGATTGGTGTTTTCAATTTTATTCACGCCGTTCCGCATTTCAAAGTTTTTGATTTTTGTCAGTTCAAGAATTTGCGGATATTTGCTGATCAATTCTTTCGATACAATCGCCAAATCCCGAGCGGTTGTATAATGATTCGGATCATGCAATCCATCCGGATTCGCATAATGAGTTCCCGTCATACCCAGTTCTTTCGCCTTCTGATTCATTCGCTCCACAAACGCTTGTGAACTGCCGCCAATAAAGACAGCGATGGCCACAGATGCGTCATTTCCGGATGGAACTGCAATAAATTTCAACATTTCTTCCAAAGTGAACTTTTCTTTCGGATCGAGCCAAACGCTGGAACCCTCCATGTTATAGGCTTCAAGTGGAACCGGCACGATATCGGTCAGTTTTTTCTGGCCTTTTTGAACAGCTTCCAAAGTGAGCAGCATCGTCATGATTTTCGTTGTGCTGGCCGGGTAACGCTTTTCATTTTCATTCTTGGCATACAACACTTGTCCGGACTGCATTTCTATCAATAATGCGGATGGGGCTTCAATATTCGGTCCTTCCGCAGCAGCTTGCACATTTGAAGTTGATAGTAACGGGGAGAATATGGCAGATACGGTAATTGCCAGACTCATAACAATGCTTGTCCATTTGCGTTTTGTTTTCATGCGCATCTCCTCTCTCAGTTTCTCGTTCATTATAACATAGACATTTTGCATGAAAAAAGGCGAGGATCAGTTCCTCGCCCTATTTTTTGCAGGTAAGATACGATTTTTGCCAAGATCTTCGCAGAATTACAAGCTATAGTTCGGGGATTCTTTTGTAATTTGTATATCATGCGGGTGACTTTCCCGCAGTCCAGCACCGGTAATTCGAAGAAATGCGGTTTCGTTTTTCAGTTCTTCGACATTCTTGGTCCCGCAATATCCCATACCCGCCCGTAACCCGCCAACCAATTGATAAATGATTTCGGCTACGACACCGCGATAGGGAACTCGACCTTCAATGCCTTCCGGCACCAATTTCTTTTCGCCTTCTTGGAAATACCGATCACCGGAACCTTCCTTCATGGCACCGATCGATCCCATTCCACGGTACACCTTAAACGAACGGCCTTGATAAATCTCCATGTCTCCCGGACTTTCTTCCGTCCCTGCCAGCAACGAGCCGATCATTACTACATCAGCACCGGCTGCAATGGCCTTGACAATGTCACCCGAATATTTGATTCCCCCGTCCGCAATAATCGGAATATTGTAGTCCCGTGCCACCGTTGCACAATCATAAATGGCTGTTATCTGGGGAACCCCAATACCCGCCACCACGCGGGTTGTACAGATGGAACCCGGACCGATTCCGACTTTTACCGCATCAACACCTGCTTCAATGAGATCACGGGTCGCTTCTCCTGTCGCCACGTTTCCGGCCACAATCTGCAAATCGGGGAATTTTTGCCGCAAATCACGAACCGTATTGATAACGCCTTGCGAGTGACCGTGGGCCGTATCCACCACAATCAAATCCACACCAGCTTTCACCAATGCTTCTGTCCGTTCAAACGTGTCACGCGCAACCCCAACGGCAGCACCGCATAACAATCTGCCTTTTTCGTCTTTTGCCGCATTTGGGAAACGTTTGGCTTTTTCGATATCTTTGATTGTAATAAGTCCGCGCAGCACGTAATTGTCATCCACCAACGGAAGTTTTTCCACTTTGTGCTGTTGGAGGATTTCTTTTGCTTCTTCCAGTGTGGTTCCGACCGAAGCGGTGACCAAGTTGTCCTTAGTCATCACCTCACGGACTTTACGCTGAAAATTTTGTTCAAACCGCAAGTCCCGATTGGTAATAATGCCGACCAGATGTCTTTCCTGATCCACGACCGGAACCCCGGAAATCCGATATTTGGCCATCAATGCTTCGGCGTCATAGACATGATCGTCCGGCGTCAAGAAAATAGGATCCGTGATCACACCCGATTCCGACCGTTTCACTTTGTCGACTTCTTCCGCCTGTTTTGCGATGGACATACTTTTGTGAATAATGCCGATTCCGCCTTCCCGGGCCATGGCGATCGCCATTTTTGCTTCCGTCACGGTATCCATTCCGGCAGAAACAATCGGTGAATTCAGGACGATTTTATTGGTGATCCGACTTTTGACATCGACTTCCCGCGGCAGGATTTCCGATTTGCGCGGCACAACCAAGACATCGTCAAAAGTTAATCCTTCCTTTGCAAATTTGTTTTCCCACATCTTTTCTAATCCCTCCGTCTCTGCATAGTTTTCCTCTAACCCGTAGATATTATGGCTAGTTTATCAAAGGGGTATGTCCGGGTCAACAAGACAGATAATTGCGGTAAATTCATCGCATTCACGTTTAAAAGGAGGTCTTCTGATGCAAAAAGTGACTCGTATTCGCTCAGAGGAGCCTTATCGAAAAATGTGGGATACGTTTGTCTATTTTGAAAACGAACAAACGGCGGTTCGCTACCTTCGGGAGCGATATGAAGCATTAGGATTTGAAGACCCGCAACGTTCTGCCTATCTGGCAACCCCAAAACTGATTTATGGCATCAAACAAGCCCGGGAATATTATCGCGCAGCAGAAAATTGCGATATTATGACCAAACCGCTGCTGCTCTATTACGGCATGATGAGTCTGGCACGTGTTTTCATCGCTACCCGGGATCCGGATTATCCGACTACAACCAGTGTACTGAAGCATGGACTCTCGACCCGAAAATTAAAAAAAGATGCCTATCAGTTTACTGAAGATGAAATCCGCGTCCAAAAGGACGGGCTTTTTGTTCTATTGCATTCCTTGCTGGGAGGTTCTCCCTTTCAGGAACGTCATCGCGTATTCATTAAGGATTTGCTGTCCGTTTTGCCTGAATTGGTCTCCAGTTATCGGCAGGTGTATGGACTTCCTTCCGTCTGTGAAATCGAAGAAGAAACGGATTCGGAGGGTTCATACTGGGATCTTCCACGATGGATCCTTCAGTCAAAAGGTATAACGCGAGAGGAATTTCTGAATCTGATGAATCAAACTCTTCAGGCCGAACGGCCTGTTTTCTATCTTACAGAGTCCGATCCGCCAGGCAGGCTGCGGTTGTATCATTCTGTCCCGATTACCTCTCATACCTTACAAATTCATGATTTAACCGGAAAACCTTTTATTCGTTACCCATTGGAAGACGGCACATACATCCCGGAAATCAGCATGCATTTTATGGTGATGTTTGTGTTGGGAATGCTTTGTCGGTATGAAACGGAACGATGGGGCGAAATGATTCTGACCTTTTACTCGCAAGATGTGTACATCATCAATGAATTCCTTAATTTGTCAATTAGAAAATTCCCAAATCTGATAGTAAACCAATTATTTGGAGAGCAATATATATTCTACAGTACTTAAAGGAGGAGGTCACTTTGGACAAGTTCATGTTGGAAGAAGTGAATCGGGAGCTTCACCGTGTATTGGCAACGGACAGCCCCATTTTACAACCGATGGTCGAGTACTTTTTGCAATCTGCCGGAAAGGGAACCCGCCCCCAGCTTGTTTTACTCTGCGGTGAAGTGGCGTCTACCCCCAGGGAATCTTCAATTGATCTCGCTGTTGCTGTGGAACTTCTCCACATGGCCTCCTTGGTACATGATGATATTCTTGATCAATCCTCACTTCGCAGAAATCAACCGACCCTCCATCGCCTATGGGGTGAAAAAGCGGCTATTTTGGTGGGAGATTACTTCTTCGGCAAAATGATGGAAATGATCAGCCGTTACCCGTCAGTGATTCCTTATTTCGCAAATGTGATTCAAAGTTTGGTTGCCGGAGAATTTCTGCAGATGGAACAAAGGTATAATCCATGGTTGGCAGAGGAAATTTATTTGGAGAGAATTTATCACAAAACTGCTAATTTTATGGTCACCTGTTGCAAAATAAGCAGCGTGGTTTCCGATACATCACCCGAAATCGAAGAGTCCTTGACCAATTTCGGTTATTATTTGGGAATGGCGTATCAGTTGCTTGACGATTTGCAAGACATGATGGCGAATCCGGAGCAAATTGGAAAACCTATTCTGCAAGATGCAGGTCAAGGAATCTATACATTGCCGATTTTGCATGCGGTTCGACAATCATCTTTCTCTGTAGAATCGCTTGAAGGACTAAAGCACCTTCCGGAAGAGTCGCTTACATACGCGATAACCATCACCGCACAATATATTCAGAAAGCGCTGCACTCTTTGTCCCAACTTCCCAATACGGAAGCAAAAACTGGTTTGCAAAATATGTCACTTCTGTTGAAAAAACAAATGGCGAAAATAAAGGGGGGACATCTGCATGCTCCTTCGTTCCATTAAAGGTCTGTTTCTTCTGATTCGGATTATTCCGGTTCTATCCTGGAGTTTTTCAGCTATCCTATTGTCGGTCGGATTTGCTTTGCACGACTTGCATACATTTTCTAAGAGGCACTGGTTAATCATCATGGTTTTGTTTCTGGGAACCCTCAGCTTGCAAGGAATCGTTGCACACGCATTCAATGATCGAACCGACTGGCGGTCAGATACCGACCGATACTCGAAAGGGGTGTTATCTGGAGGGAGCAAAGTCATTCCGAAAGGATACTTGACTGAACGACAACTGTTGATTATCGGACTCATTGGGATTTTGCTTGCGGGTGCACTGGGCTGGTATCTGGCATCCCAAACATCGAAGCATGTATGGATTTTTATTTCTGTGGGTATATGGTCTGCGATTTCCTATACTTCATCTCCCTTTCGCTTTTCCTACGTTCCGTTTCTTGGGGAATGGCTTGCCGCATTTCCGGCAATGGTCGCTTGCACGTTAGGAACGTACTACGAACTCACTGGCTCCATTTCCGTACCGGTTTTTTGGGCAGGTATGATTCATTCGCTGCTGTGTGTATCGTGGTTAATGCAGCATCATATTAGCGATATAGATTCCGACTTGCAGGCCAAGCCGCAAAAACTTACTACAGTAGCTCTTTTTACCCAACGATGGGGAAAAGAAACCTCCCGTCATGTGGTGGCCCTTTATTTTTTGCTGGCGACTTTCGTGAGCATCATTGCCACTTTAAGTGTCCATCATCTGTTTATCGTATCGGTAATCTCATCCTTAATCGGCGCAGTCCTGGCCTGGAATACCAATCCTTATAACATTGCAAACATTACTTTCAATCAAGTCCGAATGATCTTAGTAACGATTGTTCACTCGATCATCTTATTCGGTTTTGAAATCCTGTCTTAAGATTGCAAATAGGCATAAGTGTCGCATCGGTAGTAAACTGCCGTGTCTCCCTATAGGAACGGGTTTGGCCTCTCCGCCACCAAGAAGGAGCCAAGTTTAAAAGTTGGGTTTGGGGGGCTCTAAGCGAAGCAAAATAGAAACGCCCCGGCTTAAGCCAAGGCGTT
>JAGVBM010000052.1 GCA_020059765.1 Bacillota bacterium | reverse complement strand
TTCAAATTGATCGACACCGGGCCGAACAAGTCCGGCGCAATCGCCAAATAGAACATCCGGTTGCCCGGGATGTCGTAGACGTTTTCCTGATCGGTTACTGCTTCGTAAAGGGATTGGTAGGAATGAACATCATTCACGTCAACCGAAACGTAGTTGAAATGGCCGACAAACTCCTCCCATTCCTGCATGTTGTCGATCGGAAGCCGTCCGTGTGCTTCAACCGCATCTCGCACCGCCGCTCGAAAATCGGCCTGGGATCTGCGGGAACGGCCCGTTCCGATGACCGAAAACCGATTTCCCAACAAGCCGCTTTTATACAAACCGTAAAACGCCGGGAACAACTTGCGTTTGGCAAGATCTCCCGTTGCGCCAAAAATAACCATCGTAAAAGGATGATACTCCTGTTCAAATCTCGCCACGACTTGCACTCCCATCAGTTTCTTTCTCATTTTTGATCGGCATGTTTTTTATTATAGCAGTTCAAGCGCATGGTTGCGAATGAATCGAAACATCGAATGAATCGAAATATCTTCCGTTATTTGGGAAACACTACTGTCGAAGTTCTTTTCCCGCCCCGAATCCCATTTGGCAAGGAGGAGTCAGAGATGGAGCATGTATGCTACCATTGCGAGCATCAAGTGGAAAACGTTCATCGGGTGACCTTTTACGAATCGGATCATGAACATGACGAACTGTTGTGTGACGATTGCTATGGGGAATGGCTGGAGTCCATCAAAAATTAATTCTCGCCCCACCCGCATAATCCGCCGTGATTGGCAATTCGCCATGATTGGCGGTTTTTCTATATTTTTCGCATGAAACGTAAGAAAAGAAGGATTGCAGCCTTTAGAAAATGAACAATAATAATGATAAAACATATCCATAAAAAGTAGGGAGCACACGTGGGCAAGTATATTGGAATTATCGACTTGGGATCCAACACGGCTCGTTTGGTCGTGTATTTTGTAAACGGACACGGAATCTTTCAAGAGTACGACAATGTAAAGCGCGTCTTGCGATTGAGCAACCATCTCGGAGCGGACGGACGAATCGACGCTGCCGGAATCCAGATCACTCTGGAATGTCTGCGGCAGTTCAAAGAATTGTGCGATGCCCGGGAAGTCACTGAAATCATCGGGATTGCCACTGCCGCCGTCCGAGAGGCTCGAAACGGTCCTGAACTGTTGGCTGCCATTGAACAGGAAACCGGCATTCGCATGAGACTGTTGTCCGGCAGCGAAGAAGCTCGATACGGTTACCTGGCTGTCATCAACAGCATGGAAATCGAAACCGCCATTACCATTGATATAGGCGGCGGCAGCACGGAAGTTACATATTTTCACGATCGGAAACTGCGGGAAAGTTTCAGCTTCCCCTTCGGCATCGTGACCTTGACGAAACAATTTCTGCATGAGGAAATTCCCTCACCACAGGATCTGAACAAGTTGACGCAGTTTCTTGAACAGCAATTCGCCACCCAACCCTGGCTTGCCAAACGACAAGTCCCTTTGATTGCCATGGGGGGAACCGCGAGGAATCTGGCGAAGATTCACCAGTATCAAGTTCAGTACTCAATGGCGAGTTTGCATCACTATTCCATGAATTTGTTGGAAGTCGACGGCATCTTAAAGCTGGTATCCGACATGCCTCTTGCAGAGCGAAAGAACCTCAACGGGCTGTCGAAGGACAGGGCCGACGTAATCATTGCCGGTATTGCAGTGTTGTACGCCTTGCTCAAGCGGATCGCCGGCGACCAACTGATTATCAGTCAAAAAGGCTTGCGGGACGGAGTTCTTTATGAAATGACTTTGCGGGATCGCGAGATTGCCAACGTGGACGACATTGTCATGCTGAGTTCGGAACAATTCATGCACCGTTATCAGGTGCATCAGATACACGCCCGTCATGTCCGCGATTTGGCGCTCACCCTATTTGACGAATTGCGTACGTTCGGTCTGCTGGACATGGGACCCGCAGAACGAAAGCTGTTGGAAGTCGCCGCCCTGCTGCATGACATCGGAAGGTCGATCAATGTATACGAGACCTCGCAGCACACCTTTTATCTCCTGTCAAACGTTTTGCTGCTTGGGTTGACTCATAAAGAACGCTTGTTGATTGCCATGATTTCGTCCTACAAGAACAACAAACAGGTGCAGCAGCAAATCTCCCTGCATTCCGATCTGGTCTTCAAGACTGACAAGCCCATGATCGAAAAACTGGGTTATCTGGTGCTGCTCGCAAGGGCTCTAGATCGGTCGATGACACAACAAATCCAGCATGTACAGCTCAAAGAAAAGAAAAACCAGATCGTCCTTGAATGCTACGGAACCAAAAGGGACTTGGTGGAATACACGATGCTTGAAGAAATATTGGACAAGGTATCCAAAGTATTCAAACACCCCTTTGCTTATACCGTGAAACAATCAATTTGAAGTTTGACTATATTGAAGCAAAGGTTGGTTACAGATGAGGAATTTGAAACTGCCGGATTACTATATTAATCGGGAGTTAAGTTGGCTCTCCTTCAACGAACGGGTGCGGGAAGAAGCGGCTGACCGAAACAATCCTCTGTTTGAACGGATTAAGTTTCTTGCCATCACCAGTTCGAATTTGGATGAATTCTTTATGGTCCGCGTCGCCGGGTTGAAGGACCAAGTGAAAGCCGGTTTCAACAAACCGGACAACAAGTCGGGAATGACCCCCATGGAGCAGCTTCTTGCCATTTCGCCACGAACGCACGCAATGATGGATCAACTGTATCGCATATTAAACAAATCGATCTTGCCGCAGTTTGCGAAAGAAGGCATCCGCTTTCTGAAAGCCCGTCAGTTGAATGAATATCAGCGCGAGTTTATCGACAGCTTTTTTCATAACCACATTTATCCGGTCTTAACTCCAATGGCTGTTGATTCCAGCCATCCCTTTCCCATGCTGTTGAATAAAAGTTTGAATCTGGCGGTTTTATTGGAAAGCGAGAGTCCGGGTGAAGAAGAACCGTTGTTTGCCGTTGTACAGGTCCCTTCCCTTTTTCCGAGATTTGTGCAGCTTCCCAATCCTCGTCTGGCTCTGGACTTTATTCTGCTAGAAGAAGTGATTCGCGAGCATATCGGGACCTTGTTCCAGGGTCACAGAATCTTGGAAGTCAGTCCCTTTCGGATTACCCGAAACGCAGACTTGACCATCCATGAGGAAGAAACGGAAGATCTGCTGGAAACTATTGAACAGGAATTAAAAAAACGGGAAATGGGCGCCGCCGTACGGCTGGAAGTGGAAGCCGGAATGAGTGCAGCCATGCAGGAAACATTGAGGGATGTACTGGAACTGGAAGAATGGGACATCTATCGAATCAACGGGCCACTGGACCCCAGCTTTTTCTTCCGGTTTTACAACCTTCCCGACTTTGACCATTTGCGTTACGAGCCGTACAAACCGCAAACGGCCAAAGACTTTTTGGAAACAAATGATTTTTTTCAACAGATTGCCAAAAAGGATATCTTGCTGCACCATCCGTACGAATCTTTCGATCCGGTCGTCGGATTTGTTGAACAGGCGGCCGAAGATCCTCAGGTGCTGGCCATCAAACAAACCCTCTATCGCGTCAGCGGCGATTCGCCGATTGTCCATGCATTGGTGAGAGCGGCCGAAAACGGCAAACAAGTCACCGTTTTGCTGGAACTGAAAGCCCGATTTGATGAAGGCAATAACATTGTATGGGCCAAAAAACTGGAAAAATCCGGGTGTCACGTGATTTACGGCCTGGTCGGCTTGAAAACACACAGCAAAATTACGTTGGTCGTACGGGCCGAGGCGGATGGAATTCGACGGTATCTGCACTTGGCCACCGGCAATTACAACGATGCGACAGCCAGGGTTTACGCGGATCTGGGAATGTTCACCGCACGGGAAGAGTTTGGGGTTGATGCGACCGCTTTTTTCAACCATCTGTCCGGTTATTCGATCACTCCAACATGGAACCGTTTTGTCATCGCACCCTACGGACTGCGGGATAAGTTCCTGGAACTGATCGAAAATGAAATTGCCGGAAGCACGCCGGAGAATCCGGGGCGGATCATTGCACAAATGAACTCGTTGACCGACCAGCAGATCATCGAGGCTTTATTTCGAGCCTCCATGGCCGGTGTAAAAATTGATTTGATCGTACGTGGAATCTGCTGCTTGCGGCCGGGCATTTCCGGTGTCAGCGACAATATTCGGGTGATCAGTATTGTCGGTCGATTCTTGGAACACAGCCGCATCTATTATTTTCAGAACGGCGGCGAAGAACAGATCTTCCTGTCCAGTGCGGACTGGATGACCCGCAACATGGTCGGACGTGTGGAACTCCTCTTCCCTGTTATTCAGGATGACCTGAAAGAACGTCTGAAATACACGCTGCAGATCATGTTGAACGACAATGTCAAAGCTCGCGTGTTATGTCCTGACGGAACGTATGAACGGGTCAAACGGAACCGGAAACCGCTCCTCAACAGTCAAATGCTGTTTATCGAAGAAGCGATTCAAAATGCTGCCCAAGACGATTCGAAATCGGTACTCCCCCACTTTCAGCCGATCGTTTCGTTTCCGCAAGATTGATAAAGAACATTGATTTTTTTAGAAGAATCGATATAGTGAATAGGGTACGAATCGATATTTGGGAGGATCAGTGACATGTTTATGCAACCGTTGCAGACGATTCAGCAAGAATTGCTTCGGCATCCCGTTTATCGTTCCATTGACAGCAAAACGAAATTGCAAATTTTTATGCAGCATCACGTATTTGCCGTGTGGGATTTTATGAGTCTGTTAAAACGTCTGCAGATCGACCTGACCAGTACTTCGGTACCCTGGATTCCCAAGAAAAACGGGCTTTATGCCCGATTTGTCAACGAAATTGTCTTGGGCGAAGAATCGGACGAGGATGGCGCCGGAAGTTACGTCAGTCATTTTGATCTATATCTGCAAGCGATGCGGGAAGCAGGTGCCGATACCGGCGCGATTACCCGTTTCATCGGGGCGTTGGAGACGGGGGCAAATCCGCTGGAGGCGCTGCGTGTGGCAGAAGCGGCCGATTCGGTGTCCGAATTTGTGACCCATACGCTGGATCTTGCCATCAACGGGAAGACGC
>JAGVBM010000391.1 GCA_020059765.1 Bacillota bacterium | reverse complement strand
CCGATCCAGTCCAAAAAGCAGTTCAACATTGGAACATGGACGGTCCTGCCGTTCGACGTGCAGCACGATGTTGCGGAACCACTTGGGTTTCTATTAGCCAATCAAGCCGGAGAGAAGTTACTGTTTGCGACAGACACCTATTACATTCGATACCGGTTCCCGGGACTCACTCACATCATGGTGGAGTGTAACTACTCCATCCGGATAATGAGTGAAAACATAGCTTCCGGCCGGGTACCGGCATCTATGAAACCAAGGCTGCTGAGATCACATTTCAGCCTGGAGCACGTGAAGGAGTTCCTGCAGGCGAATGATCTATCGAATGTTCAGGAGATATGGTTGCTGCATCTATCGGACAACAACAGTGATGAGGATTTGTTTAAGCGTGAGATACAAGAACTGACGGGGAAGCAGGTTTATATTGCGAAAAAGTGAGGAGGAAAACAAATGAAAGCAACAGGAATTGTTCGGAGAATTGACGAGTTGGGCCGGGTGGTTATCCCGATCGAACTGCGGCGGACGTTGGGAGTCGAGGAGAAGGACCCTATGGAGATCTTTGTCCAGGACGACATGGTTATCTTCAAGAAGTTTCAGCCGGGCTGCACGTTTTGCGGCAATGTCGAGCATGTAAAAACTCACCAAGGCAAAGCCATTTGCCAGACATGCATTACAGCGTTGCAAACCGTTTGATTATGTCCGGCGTATTGGCTCCGTCTGGTGCGCCGGGGATTATACATCAAAAACAAGGAGGATGAAATGCATGATCGACCTGACAAATTTTGCGGAAGGTGCGGTTGCAGAGCGGTTCAACATCGAATTGCAAAAGATCTTGGAGAACATCGCGGATCCAAACACTGACCCCAAGAAGGCGCGGAAACTCACACTCACGCTGACAGTGAAAGCGGATGAAAAGCGCGATATTGCAAACGTCAGCATTCAAACCAAAACAGTCACCGTTCCCGCAAGAGAAATCGAAACCAAGATTATCATGGATTATGATCCGCGCTCCGGAATCGTTGGCGCTGAACTCAAATCCGGTGCAAAAGGTCAAATGTTCATTGATCAAGATGGGGAAGTCGCGGACGACAAAGGAAACAAAGTCGTTCGCTTCAAGTAACAACAAATCTATTAAAACGTGGAGGTATGTCAAATGATCAAAGAAGCTCTGCAGTACCTTGTTGATCTTGGGAATACACGATTGGAGACAATTGGTAATCAAGTTTTTTCGACTCAAAAAATGTATCCAGTAGAGGAAGCAACTCCTGCCGCGATCAATGTCCGCAGCCTTTCCGGATTGGTTGAATATCTGCAGTCGAAATTTGATGGAGATCTGCAGTTGATGATTCACGTGAGCAGTCCGACAGAGGTAGTCGCTTTCAGTACATTCAACCGCGATTACAACCGGAACCACTTTATTAAGGCAACGGCTATGCTTCCTGAAATGAGCTTTGGCCGTTGGTACGACACCGAAGAGTTCATCATCAAGCTCCAATCCTGCTTCGTCAAAAACGGTGATCGTGACATCATGCTGAAGGTCGTCGGCAACATCAAGGAGGAAGCGGTCAGTACTGTTGGCGATGATGGGGTGTCTCAAACTGTCGTGGCAAAGACCGGCGTTGCAACAGTGGCGAACGTGGTTGTGCCGAATCCGGTTGTACTGGCTCCTTATCGGACGTTTGTGGAAGTCACTCAACCTGAAAGCGATTTTATCTTCCGGATGCAATCTGGTCCTAAGTGTGCGCTGTTTGAAGCGGATGGCGGAGCGTGGAAGTTGACGGCGATGTATAGGATTAAGGCCTATCTGGAAGAGGAACTGCATTGGGAGATTGAAAATGGAAAGATCGTGATTATCGCGTAGTGAAAATACTCCGCCCGTAAGATGCGACGTTTTGCGGGCGGGATTATACCTCAGAAAAGTTGAGGTGATAACTTTGGCAAGATCGAGAAACATCAAGCCTGGATTTTTCAAAAACGAAGATCTGATCGAACTCGAACCACTTGTGCGTCTGCTTTTCATCGGTCTGTGGACGATAGCAGATCGAGAGGGGCGTTTAGAGGATCGGCCTAAACGTATCAAGTTAGAAGTATTGCCCGTAGACAATTGCGATGTGGATGACATGCTGAGCCAGTTACATACAGCTGGGTTTATTGAAAGGTATTCCATTGAAGGTAAGCGCTACATCCAGATCATAAACTGGCACAAACATCAAAATCCACACTTAAAAGAAAAGGAAAGTATCATTCCTGCACCATGCAAGAACCATGCGAGTACGGTGCAAGAACCATGTGAGAATGGAACAAGCCCTGCTGATTCTCTGATTCCTGATTCCCTTAACCTGATTCCTGATTCAAAACATATGTCGCCTAACGGCTCGACTGAGACCGCTGACGGAGCGCAGTCAATGACTGGCAAAGGTCAAAAGACCCCGGCTGAGAAGTCAGATGGTTACTCACCGAAGTTTGAATTGTTCTGGCAGCATTATCCGAACAAGAAAGAGAAAAAGGCGGCATTTGAGAAGTGGAAAGCGCGGATCAGGGATGGTGTGGATGCCAAGACACTCATATCATGCGCCGTAAACTACAGGGATTTCTGCTTGATAAATGGCACAGAACTGAGGTTTGTCAAGCTCGCCAAGACATTTCTTGGGCCGAACAAGCCTTATGAGGACTATCTGCAACCGGTTAAGGAATCTGTCAACGGACCACCTAAACAACCAAGTCTATCACCAGCAAAAACGGAGATCCTTGAAAAACTCCGAAAGGCGGGATTGACGTGAAGATGCAGCTCATCAACACATTCGCCAGCCTGAAGCTAAAGCGCGACGAGCAGCTTCAAGTGATCAAAGACGTGATCGGCGAGTACAAGTCCGTCAAGGACCTGTCTGATGCCGAAATCAGGGAAGTTTTGACGGCGCTTGAAGTCCGTTCTATGACCGACGAGGAATACGACAAACTCTTGGAACGCCTCGTCAAAGGCGCGGAATACCTGGAGCGAACAGAACTCACACCAGCGCAGCGTGAGAAAGCCCAAAAGCTGTACGACGATCTTGAAAAACGGGTGCTTGCGTACAAGAGGGGAGGCGTCGTTGGTGGACAAGATCAAAACAGCAGTCGAGGAACTGGCAGCTAAGCACCAACTGAGCAGCCGGCAGCAGGAGGTCCTTCTCTTGATGGCACATGGCCACGACACCAACGAAATATCAGAGCTTCTGAAACTATCTCCAAAAACTGTGAAAAACCACAAAAATGCACTCTATACAAACCTTGAGGTCTGGTCGGTGCAAGGGGCATTAGCAAAGGTGATTGAGGTGCTTGGCAAGGAAAAATCGTGAAGGAGGAAACGTGTATGGGTACGCCGATCCCAAAAGTGAGTGAGCGCGGAATAGGTGCAGGACCTATCACCACGTATAGACTGTCACCCGAAGAGCTGGCCAAGTATCAGCCGAATAAAGAGCAGGTCACGTCGAAAGGAAATCCAGACAAGGTGCCGTTTGCACTCGAAGAATACCTGAATATGCGTCTGGAAAAGTCACGCACGGCAATCTACAGCGAGTTCAAGATTCATCCACCACATTTTTATGCGTGGTTGGAGTTACACGGCCTTAAGGATAAACAGGTGGAAGAAGAGCTTCTCTCCGGCATGCGCGGTGAAAAGAAGCAGGCGAATGAGGAACTGCCTGATAAACCAGCCTTAGAAACTCAACCGGACATTGACGAACGGACTCATGAACCTACGCAACTTGAGCGGGAAGAAATGTTTGCTCCGGAGCATGATCAACCAGTTGAATCGCCGGTGAGCGCGAAATCAATCCGGTTTGTCACACTCAAGATTCCTGTCGTTAGTGGTGACAACGTTGGTTCCTACGGCATCCAAGTTCATGATCGATACGAACAATTCGGACAGCGTTTGGACTTCGCGTATCTCGATCGCGGCGCTGTGTTTCAGGAAACATTGCAACTGGTACAGGCCGTGATGAGCTGGCTGCAGTTTGACATTGGGCAGATCGTGGTGAAAGAGAGTGAGCGAATACCGACGTTGATGCGGTTTGTTGGACACCATAACCGGGCACATATCAAGGAAATGATCGCCAAAGCGCATGCCAACGGGTGGAAAGTTTTGGACGATAATAACGATGGGAAAGGGGAGAGATGATTGGAGTTTAAAACACTTCACCTGTTCGCTGGCAGTGCCGGTGGGGAACTTGGTTTCAAATATGCGGTTGAAGAATTCAGGGGCATGGTCGGGAAATTTCGAAATCTCTGCGGTATCGATGTTGATCCTGAAGCTTGCGAGGACTATGAGCGGCTAACAGGATCTCGGGCCGTTCAGATGGACCTATTCTCGCGAGAGCAATATATCGATTTTCACGGCCATGAGCCGCCGGCTGACTGGCAGGAAGCAACACCTTACGATATCTGGCGGACAACGAACGGGGAAGCCCCGGATGTGGTATTTACCAGTCCGCCGTGCAAGGGATTCAGCGGACTCCTTCCGGAGAAGTCGGCACAGACTAAAAAGTACCAGGCACTCAACAAACTGACGGTTCGAGGAATCAAATTGTGTCTCGATGCGTTCGAAGATGATCTGCCATCGCTGTTCCTTCTGGAAAACGTCACTAGAATCACATCACGCGGATCTGAACTGCTGAAAGAGATCAAGGATCTCTTGAAAAAATACGGATATGCAATTGATGAAGACTTTCACGATTGCGGTGAACTCGGAGGATTGGCGCAGCATCGAAGACGATACCTGCTGATTGCCCGTTACGAGAAAAAGGTCATGCCGTTTGTGTACAAGCCACCGAAAAAGCGCGTCAAGTCAATCGGGGAAGTTTTAGGGACTCTGCCGCTGCCGGATGACCCGGCGGGAGGATCGATGCACCGGTTACCGCGGCTGCAATGGAAAACGTGGGTTCGGTTGGCACTGATACCGGCCGGCGGAGACTGGCGGGATCTCGAAAAAGTAGATTGGCAGAGGTATCGTATACAGCACGTCCTGCGAAAAGGAGCTCTTGGCATAGCGGATTGGAACGAACCGAGTGGGTCAATCACGGGAGCAGCTGGATTTGGTCGTTCAAACGCGACGCAAGCGATATCAGATCCAAGACTTCCTGAAAGAGACAGTAGACACCCGGGAGTATATCGGATTGTCCGTTGGAATGAAACGGCGCCTACTGTCACTGGAACAAGATTTGGAAGCGGAGCTTTGGCAATATCTGATCCAAGAACCGGATTCAAGGAAGGTACACATGGAGCAATCTACCGGGTAAGTGACTGGGAAGGATCATCAAACACGGTGACTGGTGCAATGCGGCCGAACAATGGAGCGCTGTCTGTGAATGATCCGCGTCTTTCTTGCAAACCGCGGTCCGGAATGATGGGAGTGCAAGCCTGGGACGAGCCTGCAAAAACAGTCATTGGTGCCGGAGACATCCATGCTGGTGCCGCAGCTGTAGCGGACCCTCGTATACCAGACGACCATGAAACAGGGACGTGGATCATCATCGCGGAGGATGGTACTTGGCATAGACCCCTGACAACCTATGAACTTGCAATACTGCAGGGGTTCCCGACTCACATGCCGGACGGTCGCCCGCTGGAGTTGGCAGGAAAGAATGATGCAAGATGGCGGGAGCGCATCGGGAATGCGGTACCCCCGGCAGCCGCGCAAGCAATTGCGGAGACGGTACTAAGAACGTTGATGGCAAATGCAATGAACGAATGGTTGATGGCGGCGGAAGAGATCTGGGTGATGCCGATTGATCGGAAAGACGAAGGGCGGGTGATTGTGTCGTGAAAGGACTCGAAATGCATCTGTACCATTGCACAAACTGCGTTGTAAGGATGGTGTACAGATGAGAATTCTACATTATCCAGGCAGCAAGTGGTCAATGGCCGATTGGATCATTAAACACATGCCGGAGCATACAACATACCTTGAACCGTTCTTCGGGAGTGGTGCGGTGTTCTTTAACAAGTCGCGGTCGCCGTTGGAAACGGTCAACGACCTTGACGGCGACGTGGTCAACTTGTTCAAAGTGATCCGGGACAGGCCGGAGGAACTGGCACATTTGGTCAGGTTGACGCCCTATGCACGGGAGGAGTATTACTTTTCTTACGAAGAGACTGATGATGAATTAGAACAGGCGAGAAGGTTTTTTGTTCGATGCTGGATGGCCAGAGGAGCAAGATCGAGTGGCAAGAGCAAGACTGGATGGAGGCATGTAATTGATATCAACGCACGGTCAAGTTCACCAGCTGTAGAGTGGATGCGATTACCGAAAAAAATACTTGCCGTAGTGGATCGGCTGCAGGGCGTTCAGATAGAGAATCAACCTGCTCTTAAATTAATTGAACGGTACATGTTTCCGAATGTATTAATTTATGCCGATCCGCCTTACGTGTTATCGACCCGTAGAGGTCCAGCGTACCGACACGAAATGACTGATGACGACCACGAGGAATTGCTGAACGCGCTTGACGCACATCCAGGGCCCGTGCTCCTTTCTGGATATGCAAACACGCTCTATGACGAGCGATTGAAACATTGGCGGCGCGAAACGAAGGTCGTACTTGCTGAGGCCGGAAAGAAAAGAACAGAAGTCTTATGGATCAATCCGGTTGCGGCAGAACAGATGGGGCAATTGACAATCTTCGATGCAATGGAGGCGGCGGAGTGACACACGCAAATCGCGGAATGGCTCTTGAAACCATGATCGAGTACACCAACAACATCTACCGCGCCAAAAGTTGGGCGCTCGTTACTAAACGGCCGACCCCGGTAAAGATTCTGCGCACGCACCGAAATGGCAGGGTGGAGGGACACCTGGAAAGAGCCAGCACAGTGGATTATGAGGGCGTGTACCGAGGACGTGCCCTCCAATTTGAAGCAAAAAGTACGAAGGAGCAACATAGATTTCCACTTGCAAACTTTCACGAACATCAGATCGAGCATATGCGGAGCTGCCGGGATCAGGGAGCTATAGTGTTTGCAATCATAGAGTTCGCCAGACATGACGTGAGGTTCTTTGTTCCGGCAAAGGTGGTACTGGACGCTTGGGACAAAGCGAAAGCTGGGGGCCCGAAGTCGATCT